>JARJMX020000188.1 GCA_029335925.2 Gammaproteobacteria bacterium | reverse complement strand
ACTTGTTTGTTTTACGATATCGACTTTTTGATTTGAAGATGCGGTGTCGTCTATTGGCCCAGTCTCTGCGCCAGTTTGTGTCCAAGGTGACACCGCTTCGCCTGGTGTCCTCCGATGGCCACGATTCACTGGTGCAGGAGGCCTTTCGCGCCGGCATCACGGACGTGTTCCAGCGCACCCGGCTTGGTGACCTGCTGGCCTACCTGCGGGACTTTTTTCGTCGAATGTACTGTCACGACTTGGCGGGGGAGCGCATCCTGCTGGTTGAGGATTCGCGCACCTTCGTGCAGATGGTGACCAACATATTGCAACGCTGCGGCATCGAGGTGGACAGCGTCGGCTCAGTGACGCAGGCGCGCCAGCTGCTGGCAAAGAAGACCTATCATATGATCATTGTCGACCTCGTACTCGAGGGTGAGGAGAGTGGCCTGTCCCTGGTGCGCCATCTGCGCCAGTATGGCCAGACCTACATCAAGCTGCCGATCCTGGTCATGACCTCGTTCGACGACTCAACGCGCAGGATCGAACTATTCCGCGCCGGAGCGAACGATTATGTCCCCAAGCCGCTGGTCGAGGCCGAATTTCTTGCCCGGGTACACAATCTTCTTACCGCCCGCAAGCTGTTCGAGCGGGTTGAAGAGCAGGAGCGGAGCATGCGCGAGCTTGCTACCACCGACCAGCTCACCGGCCTTGGCAATCGGCATTTCTTTTTTGAGCTCGCCGCGCGCTATCTCGCCCGTGCCGAGCGCGAGGGGCGGGCCATGTGCATGCTGGTTGCGGACATCGATCACTTCAAGCAGGTCAACGACCAGCACGGCCATGCCGTGGGAGACAAGGTCCTGCGCGCCGTGGGCGATGTGCTGCGCGCATTCTTGCGCAAGGGGGATCTTGTGGCCCGCTTCGGCGGCGAGGAGTTCGTTTTCCTCATGCCCAACTGCAGCGCGGAGGATGCCTTCGCCAAGGCCGAGAAGATCCGCAGGGACTGCGAGCACCTGGACGTCGGCGGTGTGCGCCTGACGATCAGTATCGGCGTGGCTTGTTTTGATCCGGGGAGTCCGGAATCGCTGGACAGTCTGTTTGGTCGCGCCGACAAGGCGCTGTATGACGCCAAGCGCCTGGGGCGGAACCGGGTGGTCATGCACGCCCGACAAATCGAGGAGTCAGTTCGAGGAGTCAGTGAATGAGCAGGCATGATATGGTGGCCCAGAATTCCAGGAGTCCGCAGTCCGGCGCGGACACCGGCGGAGGGCGTCTGGCCCTGATCATCGCCGCGGATATCCAGGCGCGTGACGAGCTGGAGCGCATCTGCCAGCAGGCTGGCTTGCAGTCGCTCGATTGTACTACGGAGCGCGAGGCGGTGGCCTTGGCGCGCGAGCATCGCATCGACGTTTGCTGCCTAGCCTTTGCGGCCGACGATCCCTCCCTGGCCTCGCTGGTGGGTAGGTTGCGCGTCGAACTGCCCGAGGGGGTGCCTCTCCTGCTGCTGACTTCCACCGGCGATGCAACTGAGCACGAGGTCCTGTTCACCTTGGGCATCACCGAGGTCATCCCGTCCTCGCAGCCGGACAAGCTGCTCGCCTATCTCCTCACCCGTGATGCCGAGCGACGCGATCCGCGTGGCCAGCATATCTACGGCAAGCGCATTCTGCTGGTGGAGGATTCGCGCACCGCGGCCCACGTCATCACCCGCATGCTGATGGCGCATGGGCTGCTGGTGGACTGGGTGAAACGTGCTGAGGAAGCCCTTGAGCGCGTGAAGGCGCGGCGCTATGACCTGCTCATCACGGATCTGGCGCTCGAGGGGGCGATGAGCGGCATGGCCTTGGTCGGCCAGCTGCGCCAGTCCGGCTTCGAGGACTTCAGGCTGCCGATTCTGGCCATAACCGGCTTCGACGACGCAGCGCGCAGGCGCGAACTGTTCCGTCTGGGGGTGAACGACTACGTCACCAAGCCGGTGATGGAGGAGGAACTGCTGGTACGTGCCCGCAACCTTATCATCGCCACGGGTCTTGCGGCGCGGGTCGAGGCCCAGCGCGCCCGCTTGAACCTACTCGAGGTGACCGATCCGCTGACCGGTCTGTACAACCGGCAAACGCTGTTCTCACTCGGTACCAAGTACCTTGCCATGGCGCGTCGCGGCGGCGGGGCGTTCAGCTTGCTCCTGCTGGAGCTCGACCGGCTGGGCGACATCAATATCCAGTACGGCCATGAGGCGGGTGACGAAGTACTGCGCTCGGTGGCGGACACCCTGCTCAAGGGGGCGAGGGAGAGTGACCTTGTGACCCGCGTCGGCGATACCCGTTTCGCGCTGGCCCTGCCCCACTGCAGCGCCGATAATGCGCTGCGGGTGGGTGAACGCTTTCGCCAGGCCATCGAGCGCCTATGGCCGTTCGGCATGCAGGTCACCGCGAGCGTTGGCGTGGCTTCCTTCAGCCCCGAGATCGACACAAACTTCGAGGCCCTCTGGGTCCGCGCTTCCTTGGCGGTTGAGCAGGCGCAGCAAGAGGGGCGTAATCGGGTGGTGTTGGCGGATGCCCGATCCCGGTCGGTTGTTGCCGCTTGATCAAAGATCATCCTCGCAGGGGCTTGACCTGCGACGGGATGCCCTTATGATTAGCACTCACTAGCATCGAGTGCTAGTAAAGGACTCGGTGCTCAACCCCCAACCCAACGTATGTCAAGAGAGTGTGAACCATGAAGATCCGTCCTTTGCATGATCGCGTTCTGATCGAACGTGTCGAGGAAGAGCTCACCACCGCCGGCGGCATCGTCCTGCCGGGCAGCGCTGCGGAAAAACCCAACCGTGGCAAAGTGATCGCCACCGGTCCAGGCAAGAGCAATGAGAAGGGCGAGCTTCGTCCAATCAGCGTGAAGGTTGGCGATGAAGTCCTGTTCGGCCAGTATGCCGGCACCAAGGTCAAGGTTGACGGCAAAGAGCTGCTGATGATGAGTGAGGACGATATCCTCGCTGTGATCGAAAACTAATCTCCGTCATCCTCTCTATTTTTCCACTTCTTAGGAGTTTCATCTTATGGCAGCCAAAGACGTACGTTTCGGTGCGGATGCTCGCACTCGCATGATGAATGGTGTCAATATCCTGGCCAACGCGGTCAAGGTCACCCTCGGTCCGAAAGGCCGTAATGTGGTGCTGGAGAAGTCCTTCGGCGCCCCGACCGTGACCAAGGACGGCGTGTCCGTCGCCAAGGAGATCGAGCTCGAGGATAAGTTCGAGAACATGGGGGCCCAAATGGTCAAGGAGGTATCCTCCCAGACCGCCGATGTGGCTGGTGACGGTACCACCACCGCGACCGTGCTCGCTCAGGCCATCGTCCGCGAGGGCATGAAGGCTGTGGCTGCGGGTATGAACCCGATGGACCTCAAACGTGGTATCGATAAGGCCGTAGCGGCAGCCGTCGAGGAACTGAAGAAGATCTCCAAGCCCTGCACCGACAACAAGTCTATCGCTCAGGTTGCGACCATCTCTGCCAACGCTGACGAGGCCATCGGCTCCATCATCGCCCAGGCAATGGAGAAGGTGGGCAAGGAAGGTGTGATCACCGTCGAGGAAGGCTCGGGCCTCGAGAACGAGCTGGACGTGGTCGAGGGCATGCAGTTCGACCGCGGCTACCTCTCTCCGTACTTCGTCAATGACCAGAAAAACATGCAGGCGGTGCTGGAGGATCCTTACATCCTTATCACCGACAAGAAGGTCTCCAACATTCGTGACCTGCTGCCGGTGCTCGAGGCTGTGGCCAAGGCGGGCAAGCCCATGCTGCTGATCGCCGAGGATGTCGAGGGCGAGGCTCTGGCTACCCTTGTGATTAACAACATGCGCGGTATCCTCAAAGTGGCCGCGGTCAAGGCCCCGGGCTTCGGTGACCGCCGTAAGGCCATGCTGCAAGACATCGCCATCCTCACCGGCGGTACCGTGATCTCCGACGAAGTCGGCCTGACCCTCGAAAAAGCCACCCTCAATGACATGGGGCGTGCCAAAAAGGTTGTGGTCGCCAAGGAGAACACCACCATCGTGGATGGTGCTGGCAAGAAAGAAGACATCGAAGCTCGTGTGGCCCAAATCCGCGCCCAAGTGGAGACGACCACCTCTGATTATGACCGCGAGAAGCTCCAGGAGCGCATCGCTAAGCTCGCTGGCGGTGTGGCAGTGATCAAGGTTGGTGCTGCCACCGAGGTCGAGATGAAGGAGAAGAAGGACCGCGTTGACGATGCCCTGCACGCTACCCGTGCTGCCGTCGAGGAAGGTGTGGTTCCGGGCGGTGGTGTGGCCTTGGTGCGCGCTAAGCAAGCCATCAAAGACCTCAAGGGCGCCAACCATGATCAGGACGTCGGCATCAGCATCGCCCTGCGTGCTATGGAAGAACCGCTGCGCACGATCGTCTCTAATGCAGGGGAGGAGCCCTCTGTCATCCTGAACAAAGTTGCCGAGGGCAGCGGTAACTTCGGTTACAACGCCGCCACCGGCGAATACGGTGACATGATGGAAATGGGCATCCTGGACCCAACCAAGGTCACCCGTTCCGCTCTGCAGAACGCGGCCTCCGTGGCGGGCCTGATGCTGACCACCGAGTGCATGGTGGCCGAGCTGCCGAAGAAAGAAGCCGCATCCTCGTCCGCCGGCGGCATGAGCAACATGGACATGATGTAATCCCGTCAGGCATCGGCCTTAAGCAAGAGCCCCGCCCCGTGCGGGGCTTTTTGTTGAGCGCCTATCCCACTGGATGGGCTCCTGCTTTCAGGCCAGGTTATGGTGAAATCGATGCATCCATCATGCATGGGGTTGAACACATGGTACGAAACCTCTTGTTCCTCGCTCTTCTCATTCCCGTCGCCGCGCTGGCGGAGGGTGATCTTGAATCCGGCAAAGCGCTTTACAAGGCCCACTGCGCCCTTTGCCACGGGGGGCAGGGACAGGGCGTACCGCCCATGTTCCCCAACCTCACCTCCAAGTCCAGCGAGGCCTATGCCGCCATGATGCAGAACTACCGCGCAGGTATGGGGCACAAGATGATGGTGGAGATGGCGAAAAGCTTGAACGAGCAGCAGCTTGAGGATCTTCTGGCTTTTATCGCCACCCTACCGAGAAAGTAGTGGTTGGCGCAAGCCGCGAGCTGTACGGATGACCGTCCATAAACGGCCAACTTGTCTTTCCGTGCGCACCTAAGGTGAATTCGGGGGGCGGTTGGGGTACATTTGCTCAATCTTTCTTTTCACGATTTCTGGAGTCCCTCCATGTCGAAGTTCCTTATTGCCCCGTCCATCCTCTCCGCCAACTTCGCTAAACTCGGCGAGGAAGTCGATAATGTGCTGGCCGCCGGTGCCGATATCGTCCACTTCGATGTGATGGACAACCACTACGTGCCGAATCTGACCATCGGCCCGCTGGTGTGCGAGGCCCTGCGCAAGCATGGCGTGACCGCGCCGATCGACGTGCATCTGATGGTCAAGCCAGTGGACCGCATCATCCCCGATTTCGCCAAGGCCGGTGCCACCTACATCACGTTCCACCCGGAGGCCTCCGAGCACATCGACCGTACCATCGGTCTGATTAAGGACTCCGGCTGCAAGGCGGGCCTCGTGTTCAATCCGGCGACCCCGCTGGATGTGCTCGAATACGTCCTGCCCAAGCTGGACATGGTTCTGCTGATGTCGGTCAACCCGGGCTTTGGTGGGCAAAAGTTCATCCCCTACGTGCTGGACAAGGCCCGCAAGGTCCGCGCCATGATCGACGCGGGCAGCTATGACTGCCGCCTGGAGATCGACGGCGGCGTGGGTCCGGCTAATATCCGCGAAGTGGCCGAGGCGGGGGTAGATACCTTCGTGGCCGGCTCTGCGATCTTCGGCGCCGCGAAGGACAGCGATCCGCACCGCTATGACTCCGTGATCAAGGCCATGCGCGACGAGTTGGCCAAAGTTGGTGGCTAGAATGAAGACCTTTGCCCCCAAGATGGTGCTGTTCGACCTGGATGGCACCTTGATCGATAGCGTGCCCGATCTCGCTTACTGCGTGGATGAGATGATGCGGCGCCTCGATATGCCCGTGCGCGGGGAGCAAGCGGTGCGCAATTGGGTCGGCCATGGGGTCGAGCGCCTGGTCGAGCGTGCGCTGACCAACGATCTGAATGGCAAGCCTGACGCGGTTCTGTTTGCGCGTGCTCTGCCGATCTTCAAGACGCTCTATGCTCAAAACACCTCAAAGCGTTCTTTCCTCTACCCGGGGGTCAAGGAGGGATTGCAGTACATCAAGTCATTAGGCTTGAGGATGGGCTGCGTGACTAACAAGGCCGAGCAGTTCACCGTTCCACTGCTTAAGGACCTGGGCGTGTATGACTTCTTCGAGACCGTTATTTCCGGTGACACCCTGCCGGTCAAGAAGCCGGACCCGGGCCCGCTATTCTACGCCGCGGGCTGGTTCCACTGCGCCCCGCATGAGGCCCTGATGGTCGGCGACTCGATCTCCGATGTGAAGGCTGCGCGCGCTGCGGGTTTTAATATCATCTGCATGAGCTACGGCTACAACCATGGCGAGGATATCCGCAACTACCATCCGGATGCGGTGATCGACTCCATGGTCGAGCTGGAGGAACTGGTGAAGCCTTCATGAAACGCTTCCGGGAGACCTGGCAGGGGACGCGATGGCGCGGCGCATGAGCTGCCTGATCCTCCGTCTGCCCGTTTTCCCGAGATTCCATCATGCGTCCTGAACAGTTTGAACAACTCTGCCGCGAGGGCTACAACCGCATCCCGGTGGTGCGCGAGGTCCTCGCCGATCTCGATACCCCCCTCTCCACCTACCTCAAGCTTGCGAATGCCCCCTACAGCTACCTGTTCGAATCCGTGCAGGGCGGCGAGAAGTGGGGGCGCTACTCCATGATTGGCCTGCCAGCCCGTACCGTGCTTCGGGTGCGCGGCCATACGGTGACGGTGGAGGAGGATGGCCGTCCCATCGAGGAGGCCGAGGTGCGTGACCCGCTGGCCTTTATCGAGGCCTTCCAGAAGCGCTTCCGGGTGCCCGTGTTTGCGGGACTGCCGCGCTTTGCCGGCGGACTGGTCGGGTATTTCGGTTACGACACCGTCCGTTACATCGAGCCTCGCTTGGCACGATGGGAAAAGCCCGACCCCATCCAGGCCCCCGATATCCTGTTGCTGCTCTCCGAGGAGCTGGTGGTGTTCGACAACCTGCGCGGGCGCATGCAGCTTATTGTCCATGCCCATCCGGGGCGGCTTGCGGCGGCCGAAGCGCGCCTGGATCAGCTTGAGGCACGCCTGCGCGAGCCGCTGGCCTATCCGCGCTCGGCTCATGCCCCGCGGCAGGTGAGTGAGGCCGATTTCGTCTCCGGCTTCACCGAGGGGGGCTTCAAGCAGGCGGTGGAGAGGGCCAAGGAGTCCATCGCGGCTGGGGATGTGATGCAGGTCGTGCTCTCCCAGCGTCTGACCATCCCTTTCGCCGCTCGTCCGCTCGACCTCTACCGTGCCCTGCGTGGGCTTAATCCCTCGCCCTACATGTTCTACCTCAACCTTGGGGACATGGCCGTGGTCGGCTCCTCGCCCGAGATCCTCGTGCGCCTGGAGCAGGATAAGGTCACCGTGCGCCCGATTGCCGGTACCCGCCGCCGTGGGCGCACCGAGGAGGAGGATCGCGCCTTCGAGGTCGAGCTTTTGGCCGACCCGAAGGAACGCGCCGAGCATCTCATGCTGATTGACCTCGGCCGCAACGACATTGGCCGGGTGTGCGAGACCGGCAGCGTGCGCTTGACCGAGAAGATGGTCATCGAGCGTTACTCGCACGTGATGCACATCGTCTCCAACGTCACGGGCAGGCTGCGCCCCGGCCTGTCTGCCATGGACGTGCTGCGTGCCACCTTCCCAGCGGGCACCGTCTCGGGAGCCCCCAAGGTGCGGGCGATGGAGATCATCGACGAGCTGGAGCCGGTCAAGCGCGGGGTCTATGCCGGTGCGGTCGGGTATCTCGGCTGGAACGGGGCGATGGACACCGCCATCGCCATCCGCACTGCGGTGATCAAGAACGGCGAGCTGCACATTCAGGCCGGAGCTGGGGTGGTGTACGACTCGGTGCCGGACCTCGAGTGGAAGGAGACCATGAACAAGGGACGCGCGATCTTCCGCGCGGTCGCACTGGCCGAGGCAGGGCTGGATCCGATGAAGGTGGAGGGATGAGATGCCTAGGGTCTTGATGATCGACAACTACGATTCCTTCACTTACAACCTCGTCCAGTACCTGGGCGAACTTGGGGCCGAGGTGGAGGTGCATCGCAACGACGCCATCACCTTGGAGGACATCGAGCGGCGGGCCCCGAGCCATGTGATGATCTCCCCCGGCCCATGCAGTCCAACCGAGGCTGGCATCTCGGTGGCCGTGATCCGCCATTTCGCCGGTAAGCTGCCGATCTTTGGTGTGTGCCTTGGTCACCAGGCCATCGGCCAAGCCTTCGGTGGCAACATCATCCGCGCCAAGCGGATCATGCACGGTAAGACCTCGCAAGTATTTCACGAGGGCAAGGGCGTGTTCTCCGGCCTACCGAACCCGTTCGAGGCAACGCGTTACCACTCGCTGGTGATCGAGCGCGAAAGCCTGCCTGAATGTCTTGAAGTGACAGCTTGGACGCAGAACCCAGATGGCAGTTTTGAGGAAATCATGGGGGTACGTCATCTGGAGTATATGATCGAGGGTGTGCAATTTCATCCCGAGTCCATCCTTACTGAGCATGGGCACGACATCCTGCGCAATTTTCTGAAAACCTCTGGGGGACGGTGGTGAGTGCAGTCCCCTTCTTGATCGCGGAGAAAGGGGATGGTCATGGATCGCCTGCGTGCAATCTTCATGGAGCCGAATTTTCCATGGGAGCGGTCCGTCTTGTGTCAGAGGAGAGGAAGGTCTGATGCTTGACCTGATACGATATTCAACATCCCCTATCTCTATTCGTCAGCAGAAGGCGCACCTCGAATATCGATTTATTCATCGGGTTTTCACGAGTCTATGAGTTCAAGCATGGACATCCCCACCGCTTTACGCCTTTTGCTTGATCATCGCGACTTGCCCGCCGAGGGCATGGCTGAGGTTATGCGCTTGTTGATGCGCGGCGAGGCCACTCCGGCACAGATCGGCGGCCTGCTTATCGGACTCGCGGTCAAGGGGGAGACGGTCGAGGAGGTGACCGCCGCCGCAGCCGTGATGCGCGAGTTCGCGGCTCGGGTCGAGATCCCTTGCGGACCGCTGGTCGATATCGTCGGTACCGGCGGAGACGGAGCGCATACCTTCAATATCTCCACCGCAAGCTGCTTCGTCCTGGCGGCGGCGGGCGGCAAGGTGGCCAAGCACGGCAACCGTTCGGTCTCCAGCACCACCGGCAGCGCCGACCTGCTCGAGGTGGCGGGCTGTCGTCTCGATACGCCATTTGAGGTCATCGCCCGTGCGGTGTGCACGCTCGGTGTCGGTTTTATGTTTGCCCCCCAGCACCACGGCGCCATGCGCCATGTCATCGCCCCGCGCCGCGAGCTGGGTGTGCGTACCCTGTTCAACGTGCTCGGCCCGCTGGCCAACCCAGCCGGGGTGAAGCGTCAGGTGCTCGGTGTGTACAGCGAGCGTTGGCGTCGGCCTCTTGCCGAGGTGCTGCGGGCGCTCGGCAGCGAGCACGCCTTGGTGGTGCATGCCGAAGACGGCCTGGACGAGTTCAGCGTGGCCTCGCCGACCCGCGTGAGCGAGCTGAAGGATGGGATCATCACCGACTACCTCCTGCGACCGGAGGATGTTGGCCTCGCCAGTGCCAGTCTGGATACGCTGCGCGTGGCTTCCGCCCACGAGAGCCTGGAGAAAGTGCGTGAGGCCCTGACCGGCCAGCCCGGCCCTGCGCGCGACATCGTGGCCTTCAACGCCGGTGCGGCCATCTATCTTGCTGGTCTTGCGCCCTCTCTTGCTGAGGGTGTGGCGCGCGCGCTCAAAATCCAGACGACCGGCGCGGCCTGGGAACGCCTTACGGCTTACGCCGCATTCACCCAACAGGTTCAGCATGAGTCAGAGCAAGTCCGACATCCTCCAGACCATCCTCAAGCGTAAGCGTGAGGAAGTCGCCGAGCGCTGCGTGCGCACCCCCGTGCATGACCTGATCCGGCGCATTGAGGCGCGCAATGATCAGCCCCGCGGCTTCCGCGCCGCCCTCGAGGCCCGCATCGCCCGGGGGAGGCCTGCGGTGATCGCTGAGATCAAGAAGGCCAGCCCGAGCAGGGGCGTGCTGCGTGAGGACTTCCGGCCGGCCGAGATCGCCGTAAGTTACGAGCGGGGCGGAGCGGCTTGCCTGTCGGTGCTGACCGACCACGACTTCTTCCAGGGCAGTGCGTCCTACCTTCAGGAAGCGCGCGCCGCCTGTACGCTTCCGGTGATCCGCAAGGACTTCATCATCGACCCCTACCAAGTCTATGAGGCCCGCGCGATTGGCGCGGACTGCCTCCTTTTGATCGTCTCGGCCCTGGAGGCTGCCACCCTGCACAAGTTGCACACCCTCGCGCTCGAGCTCGGCATGGACGTGCTGGTCGAGACGCACAACCGCGAAGAGATGGCGCTGGCGCTCTCGATCGGGGCTGGGCTGGTCGGCATTAACAACCGTAGCCTGCGCACCTTCGAGGTCAGCCTGGACACCACCCTGAACATGCTCGACATGTTGCCTGAAGGTGTGCTTCTGGTCACCGAGAGTGGTATCCATAACCGTCACGACGTGGCCCTTATGCGTCGCCACGGTGTGCACGCCTTCCTAGTCGGCGAGGCTTTTATGCGTGCCGACGATCCGGGGGCAAAACTTCATGAACTTTTCTTTGAGGAGGCCTGACAATGAAAGCGCGTGTGCAATGGATCGACGGCATGGCCTTCATGGGGGAGACCGGCAGCGGCCATGCCCTGGTGATGGACGGCGCTCCCGACATCGGTGGTCGCAACATCGGTCCGCGCCCGACTGAGTTGGTCTTGGTGGGGCTTGGCGGCTGCACCTCCATTGATGTCGTGATGATCCTGCAGAAGCAGCGCCAGTCGGTGCGTGACTGTATCGTCGAGGTCACTGCAGAACGTGCCGAGAATCATCCTAAGGTATTCACCAAGATCCACGTGCACTTCATTGTCAAGGGGGTAGGGCTGGATCCGAAAGCGGTCGAGCGGGCAGTAAACCTGTCGGCGGATAAGTACTGTTCAATCTCGCACATGCTCAATAAAACCGCCACGATCACGCACGACTTTGAAATTGTTGAGGAATAGGGGGTTCCACCCCGGGGGCGGATGGCCTAGAATCGGCCTCTTTTTCAACTCCTACCAACCGGAGGGTGAAGGAATTGGACAAGGCCCTGAAACTGCATGGCTTCAACAACCTGAGCAAGACCCTCAGCTTTTCCATTTACGACATCTGCTACGCCAAGACCCGTCGGCAGGTGGACGAATACATCGCCTACATCGACGAGGTCTACAATGCCGATCGCCTAACCGAGATCCTCACCGAGGTCTCGGAGATGATCGGTGCAAACATCCTCAATATCGCGCGTCAGGACTACGATCCACAGGGCGCAAGCGTGACCATCTTGATCTCCGAGGAGCCGGTTGCCGCCGAAATATTGAATAACGCCAATGCCAACCAGGAGGCCCCAGGGCCCCTTGGCAAGGACAGGGTGGCAAGCTCAGTGGTAGGGCATCTGGATAAGAGCCACCTGACCGTTCACACCTATCCGGAGAGTCATCCGGAGAACGGTATCAGCACCTTCCGCGCGGATATCGAAGTTTCGACCTGCGGGCGCATCTCACCGCTGCGCGCGTTGAACTACCTGATCCACAGCTTCGACTCGGATATCGTCACCATCGACTACCGGGTGCGTGGCTTCACCCGCGACGTGCACGGCAAGAAGCACTTCATCGACCACAACATCAATTCGATCCAGAATTTCATGTCTGAAGATACGCGTCGTCGCTACCAGATGATCGACGTTAACGTGTACCAGGAGAACATCTTCCACACCAAGATGCTGCTTAAGGAATTCGACCTCGACAATTACCTGTTCGGTCACGGGCGCGAGGACTATGCGCCCGAGGTGCTGGCCGACATCGAGCGATCGCTGCGCAAGGAGATGCAGGAGATCTTCTATGGCCGCAACATGCCGGACATGAGCTGAGCCTTGATCCGTCCTCGGTTTCATGGCCCTCCTCGGAGGGCCTTTCCATATCTGGGGGCCAGACAGCCCGCATGGCCTATCTGGCACCGCGTAACATGTTTTAAGTCGATGATTGGCCCGGGGGCTGGCTTCCTACAGAGGCCCCCTCCGATGTGATCCGTGGGGCGGTCAGGGCCTCGGCCAGCAGGCGCACGGGATGGATGACCTCCGCTGAGCGTTCCATCTCGCGCAGTCCGGCGCCAAGGTGCATGGCACAGCCAATATTGGTGCTGCAAAGTTGGTCGCTCCCGAGCGTGCGGAAGGCTTCGATCTTCGGTGCACGCAGGGCATCGGCCTGCTCGGGGTGGGTGAGCATGTGGGTGCCCGCCGCACCACAGCAGCGGTCGTTGCCTGGCAGTGCTACCACTGAAAGGCCGTGAATCAGGCGCAATAAATTCAAGGCGCTGTCCGGTCGGCGCAACACATTGCGCTGGGTGCAGGGCAGATGCACGGCCACCTGCCGCTCAATGGCGCGCAACGCTGGAAGAGGGGATGGAACATGGCGCACGAGGAAGTCGCTCAGCTCGAACACCGGCAGGTCGGTGTGTTCGGCAAGCTGGGCCATGCACCCGCTGCTCACCCCCACCACCGCATCCAACCCTAGGGGCTGGAATGTGGTTTCCACGCCAGCAGCCATGGTCTGGCCGCGCGCGGGGTCGCCGCCATGTTGGTGCATGGCGCCACAGCAACCCTGGTTTTCAGGGATGGACACGTCATAGCCCCAGGCATTCAGCACGCGGATAGCCGCGCGCAGGTTCTCCGCCTCGAACACCGGGCCCATGCAGCCGAGGAATAAACCAATGGCCCCCCGACGCGGGCCAGTGGCCGGATAGTTCGCTCGTGGACGTAAGATCGGGACGAGGGGAGGGACAAGGCGGGCAAGCCGGGCTAGGGGGCGTGGCCAAGGTAAACGATCGAGGTTTAGGCGCTGAAGTAGGCGCCACCATGTGCCGAAGAGGCGCAAGCGGGCTGGGCGCAGCAGTACGCCATCGCGCAGCCAGGTGATCCAGCGAGGGGGCGAGTGAAGGGGTGTGATGCGTGCCCGCGCGGCGTCGATCAGCTGACCGTAGGGCACCTTGGAGGGGCAGATGCGCTCGCAGGCCCGGCAGCTTAGGCAGCTTGCGAGATGGGCCCTGGTTGAGTCATCCGCCTCCAGGCGGCCTTGGTGCATGCCGAGCATCAAGGCGATGCGCCCACGCGGGCTGTCGGCCTCATTGCGAGTCAGGGCATAGGTGGGGCAATGCGGTACGCACATGCCACACATCACGCATTGTTCTGTGGCGCTCAGGTCGTGTTCAGGCAGAGGGGGGGTATTCATGGAGGCAAAGGTGCAGGACAAGAAGTCCTTATGCAAGATCAGCGCAAATGACGTTGACCCCTCGATAGTGGACGGGTATATTAGAAATTACTGATCTTACTCAGTGCGGAGTCATGCTCCGATCTTCCTTTGGTGGTTTATTTTTTGGCGCGGCTAGTCCGCGCCATTTTTTGCCATGAGGGTGACTTGTGTTCCGTCGGCGCACCCTGCAAGGGGCGATGCTTGTCATGCGCTAGGTCATAAGGTATTGTATGCGGCCTTCTAATCTAGCGTCTTCCTTCGGAGAGACTGTAATGAAAACCTTTAGTGCGAAGCCGGCGGAGGTCAAGCGCGACTGGTACGTCGTTGACGCCAGTGGCAAGACCCTGGGTCGTCTGGCTGCCGAAATCGCCAAGCGCCTGCGTGGCAAGCACAAGGCCGAGTATACCCCGCACGTGGATACCGGTGACTACATTGTCGTCATCAACGCCGAGAAGGTGCAGGTGACCGGCAACAAGGCCAAGGACAAGATCTACTACCACCAC
>JARJMX020000211.1 GCA_029335925.2 Gammaproteobacteria bacterium | reverse complement strand
CTGCGGAGCAAGCGGGGGATCGAATGGCCAGGGGCTGTCATCCGCAGCGGCAAGGGTACGGGCGCTGGGTTGCATCCCGGCGGCCAGCAGTCCGGTGGCACCATGGACGGCGCTGCGCTGGCAGCGGGTCCATGCCACGGCCTCGTCCAGCGCCAGATAGTCGGCAATCGCGGGACGCATGGCCTGGCTTGCTTTGGTGTGCCAGCCGTGGGTGATGCGTTCTGCCAGCGCACGAGCCAGACGGATGCCGTAGGCCTGGGCCGAAACACTCTCCGCCGGGCTCCATACTTCGGTCAGCCAGGCCGGGAGACCCCAAGGTTCGACTAGGTGGGCACAAACGGTCGGCCAGTCCTCCTCAAGCACACGGCTGATAGCCTGGTCGATGAGCAGTCCTTCCGACTGGCTGAGGAGGTAGGCTTGCGCGGCCAGCTCGGGGGCCTCAAGCCAGAGGGCGAGCTCGGGGGTGCCGGCCAGCAGGGCAGCATGAAAGTGCTGCTCGGCCACCGGCTCGCGACGCGCTAGGGCCCAGTCTTCCGCCTGTTGGGCGGCCTCGAGGGTGCGAGCCAGAACCGCAAGGTACCCGGCCTTGGGCAGGGGGTCGAGCAGGGAGATGCAGAGCTCAGGTAGGTCGCGGACGATCTGTTTGAGCCGTTCACGGCCGAGCAGGCCGATGGCGGAGTCGAAGGTGGTGACCTCCTCGCGCTGGAAACGGCGTGCCTGGCGGTTGGACTCGCCGAGCACAGCGAGGGCTAGCGCCGGGTCGCGGCGCAGGATGTCCTCGATCTGCCAGTTGGTGGTGTCCTCGCGCCCGACCAGGCGCGAGAGGCGCGCGTGGGTGTCCCGCAGCGCCGGGAGGGGCTTGGCGGCAAGACGCTTTGCCCAGTCACCCATGGTCAGATGGCACGTGCCTGCTGCTCAGCGTTGCCGAGGTAGCTCGCCGGGGTGAGGCCCAGCAAGCGGTCCTTGGCCTCGCGGGGGATCTCAAGCCGCTCAATGAAGGCGCGCATGGCGGCGGCGTCCACCCGTTTGCCACGAGTCAGTTCCTTAAGCTTTTCATAGGGCTGCTCGATGCCGTAGCGGCGCATGACGGTTTGCACCGCCTCGCCCAGCACCTCCCAATTGGCCTCCAGCTCGGTCAGCATCCCCTCGCGGTTGGCCTCGAGCTTGCCCAGCCCCTTGATCAGCGACTGGTAGGCGATGGTGCAGTGTGCCAGCGCAAGCCCCAGGGCGCGCAGCACAGTGGAGTCGGTCAGGTCACGTTGCCAGCGCGAGATCGGCAGCTTCTGGGCGAAATGGGTGAGCAGGGCATTGGCGATACCGAGGTTACCCTCAGCGTTCTCGAAGTCGATCGGGTTGACCTTGTGCGGCATGGTGGAGGAGCCCACCTCGCCGGCCACGGTGCGCTGCTTGAAGTGGCCGAGGGCGATGTAGCCCCATACGTCGCGGGCAAAGTCGATCAGCACGGTGTTGAGGCGCACCAACGCATCGCAATACTCGGCAATGTAGTCGTGCGGCTCGATCTGGATGGTGTAGGGGTTCCAGCTCAGCCCCAGGCTCTCGACGAAGTCGCGGGCAAGTGCCGGCCAGTCCACCTCCGGGTAGGCGGCGAGGTGGGCGTTGTAGTTGCCGACCGCGCCGTTGATCTTGCCGAGAATCTCAACGGCCGCCAGCTGCTCACGCTGGCGCTTGAGACGGTAGGCGACGTTGGCGAACTCCTTGCCCATGGTGGTAGGGGAGGCCGGTTGGCCATGAGTGCGGGAGAGCAGGGGGGCATCGGCCAGTGTGTGCGCCATCTCGCGCAGGATTTTGAGGATGCCGTCGATGCGTGGCAGCAGGACCTGGCCGCGGCCCTCGCGCAGCATCAGGGCATAGGCGAGGTTGTTGATGTCTTCGGAGGTGCAGGCAAAATGGAAGAACTCGGAGATGGCGGCAAGTTCCGCGTTGTTCTGCACCTTTTCTTTGAGGAAATACTCAACCGCCTTCACGTCGTGGTTGGTGGTGCGCTCGATGTTCTTGACCCGTTGCGCATCCTCAAGGGAGAAGTGTTCGACGATGCCCTCCAGCAGGTGACTGGCGTGCTCAGAGAGGGCGGGAACCTCGGCGATACCGGGGTGGCGGGCCAGGGCCTGCAGCCAGCGCACCTCGACCAGCACGCGGTGACGGATCAGCCCGTATTCGCTGAAGATGGGGCGCAGCTCTTCACACTTGTCGGCATAACGTCCATCGGCGGGCGAAAGGGCGGTCAGGGGGGAGAGTGCGTGGGTCATCGGCGTGGGCTCGTTCGATCTGTGCATTAAATACCGGCCAGCGAGTTTAGCACGCTGCCTTCGTGATGGAGGCGGCCGTGGCGCCGCATCGGGATTTGTGGTTAAATGCTCGCGCCGCGCGAATAGTCGCGCCGGCAAATATCAACCCACACGCGCATCGTCACCTGATCGGCGGGGTGCCTTGCAAGCCCGATGTCCATGTCGGGCTCGTAGGTTGCCGACAGGGTGCGCGGAGGCCCAACCCCAAGAGGAGTTAAAGCAATGGCTCAAGTCAGCATGCGTCAAATGCTGGAGGCCGGTGTCCACTTCGGTCACCAGACCCGCTACTGGAACCCGCAGATGGCGCCGTACATCTTCGGCGAGCGCAACAAGATTCACATCATCAACCTGGAAAAGACGGTGCCCATGTTCAATGAGGCGCTGAATTTCCTGGGTAAGGTGGCTGCCAACGGCGGCAGTATCCTGTTCGTGGGCACCAAGCGTGCCGCCCGTGAGACCATCGGTGAGCAGGCTGTGCGCTGCGGCATGCCGTTCGTCAACTACCGCTGGCTCGGCGGCATGATGACCAACTTCCGTACCGTCAAGCAGTCCGTGCGCCGTCTGAAGACTCTGCAGACCATGGCGCAGGATGGCAGCTTCGAGCGCCTCACCAAGCGCGAGGCCCTGAACCTTACGCGTGAGATGGAAAAACTCGAGCGCAGCCTGGGTGGCATTCAGAACATGGAACGCTTGCCGGACGTGTTGTTCGTGATCGACGTTGATCACGAGAAGATCGCCGTCAGCGAGGCGCGCAAGCTCGGCATTCCGCTCGTAGCGGTGGTGGATACCAACAGTTCGCCCGAGGGCATCGATTACGTCATTCCCGGCAATGACGACGCCATCCGTGCCATTCAGCTGTATGTCACTGCGGCGGCGGATGCGATCATCGAGGCCAAGAATGCTGTCACGGTCCCGGGCGATGATTTCGTCGAGGTGAGCGAACCCGCTGCCTGAGTGTGTGCGCCGATCCGGCGCGGCTATCCATCCTGCAACGGGTCCGAGTGGCCCGTTGTTTTTATCAGAATCGAGGAAAAGTTCATGAGCACGATTACTGCGGCCATGGTGAAAGAACTGCGCGACCGTACCGGCGCGGGGATGATGGAGTGTAAGAAAGCGCTGACCGAGGTCGGCGGCGACATCGAGGCGGCCATCGATTGGATGCGCAAGCAGGGCATGGCCAAGGCCGACAAGAAAGCCCATCGTACCGCTGCCGAGGGTATAGTGGTGATCAGCGTGGCCGATGATGGTAAGAGCGCCGCCATGGTCGAGATCAACAGCGAGACCGACTTCGTGGCCAAGAGCGACGACTTTGTCCAGTTCGCCAACGAAGTAGCGCACATCGCCCTTACGAACGCACCGGCCGATGTCGAGGCCCTGTTGGCCTGTAAGATGGCGAGTGGCGAGGACATAAATACCGTGCGCTCCGTTCTGGTTGCCAAGATCGGTGAGAATATCCAGGTACGTCGCTTTGCCCGTATCGAGACCACCGGTGTGATCGGTGCTTATCGCCACGGCGATCGCATCGGTGTACTGGTCGATATGGCTGGCGGCAATGCCGAGCTGGCCAAGGACATCGCCATGCACGTGGCCGCTAGCCGTCCGGTGTGCGTGTCCGAGGCCGATGTTCCGGCCGAACTGGTCGAGAAAGAGCGCGAGATCTTCTCCGAGCAGGCGGCCCAGAGCGGCAAGCCGGCCGACATCATCGCCAAGATGGTCGAGGGCCGCCTCAAGAAATACCTCGCCGAAGTGACGCTGACCGGCCAGCCCTTCGTCAAGGATCCCGACATGACCGTCGGTGCTCTGCTGAAGAAGGCTGGTGCTGAGGTGAAGAGCTTCGTCCGCTTCGAGGTGGGCGAGGGCATCGAGAAGCAGCAGACCGACTTTGCTGCCGAAGTCATGGCCCAGGTCAAGGGCGGCTGATCCGCCCCCGGCCCCGGCACGTCCGGGGCCTCTTATTCCCCAACTCCGTCAGGTGTGGATGATGCAAGCCAAACCCCTTCATTACCGTCGTGTTCTTCTCAAGCTGAGTGGTGAGGCGCTGATGGGGGATTTCGACTACGGGATCGACCCGGCCGTCATCAGACGCTTGGCGGAGGAAGTGATGGCCCTACGTGCCTTGGGGGTCGAGGTCGCGCTCGTCATCGGTGGCGGCAACATCTTCCGCGGCGCGGGCCTGGCCGAGGGCGGCATGGATCGGGTGACCGGTGACCACATGGGCATGCTGGCGACGGTCATGAACGCCCTGGCGATGCAGGACGCCATCGAGCGCTTGGGCGGGCACTGCCGCGTCATGTCCGGCCTGTCCATGCACCAGGTGTGCGAGGACTATATCCGCTGCCGCGCGGTGCGCCATCTGGAAAAGGGGCGCATCGTCATCTTCGCCGCTGGCACCGGTAACCCCTTCTTCACCACCGATACAGCAGGCAGCTTGCGTGCGGTCGAGATCGGCGCGGACCTGCTGGTCAAGGCGACCAAGGTCGACGGCGTGTATGACAGCGACCCGCGCAAGAACCCAGAGGCGCGCCGCTATGACCATCTGACCTTCGATGAGGCGCTCAACAGCCAGCTGGGCGTAATGGATGCCACGGCTCTGGTGCTTTGCCGCGACAACAATTTGCCGCTGATGGTAACGGACATCAACGTTCCCGGCCTGCTCACGCGCCTGGTGATGGGCGAGCGGGTCGGCACCCTGGTCACTCGGGAGAAGCAAGCATGATCGACGATATTCGCAAAGATGCCGAGCAGCGCATGGGCAAAAGCCTCGATGCGCTGAAGAGTGAGTTGGGCAAGCTGCGCACGGGGCGTGCCCATCCTTCCATCCTCGACCATGTAAAGGTCGAGTATTACGGTCAGGAGGTTCCGCTGTCACAGGTGGCCAAGATTGTGGTTGAGGATGCGCGCAACCTGACCGTGACCCCGTGGGAAAAGAATATGGTGAGCAAGATCGAGAAGGCCATCATGACCTCTGACCTTGGTCTCAACCCGATGAGTGCGGGCATGGTCATCCGCGTGCCGATGCCGCCGCTGACCGAGGAGCGCCGCCGTGATCTGGTCAAGGTGGTACGTCACGAAGGCGAGAACGCCAAGGTTGCCATTCGCAACATCCGGCGTGACGCCAATGCCGCCCTCAAGGCTTTATTGAAGGACAAGGCCATCAGTGAGGATGAGGAGCGCCGCGCCCAAGAGGCGATCCAGAAGCTCACCGACAAATATGTCGCCGATGTCGATGCCGTACTTGCCGCCAAGGAGAAGGAATTGATGGAGGTCTGATCGCCTCCTAACCATCCTTTCCATGTCCCTCCAAGCGAAGATCGACGTGCCGGTCCACGTTGCCATCATTATGGATGGCAACGGGCGCTGGGCCGAACAGCGCGGGTACCCGCGTGTGTTCGGTCATCGCCAGGGTGCTACCGCCCTGCGTACTACCGTGCGCACCTGCGCTGAGCGCGGGGTGCGGGTGCTTACCGTGTTCGCCTTCTCCAGTGAAAACTGGCGTCGGCCCTCGTCCGAGGTCGGCGCCCTCATGCAGTTGTTCCTCCAATCCCTGCGCCACGAAGTCCGCCGTCTGCATGAGGCGGGTGTCCGCCTGCGCTTCATCGGCGAGCGCAGCCGTTTTGATCCTGTCCTGCAGGCACGGATGGCCGAGGCTGAGGAGCTCACCGCCAGCAATGAGCGCATGACCCTGGTGGTGGCCGTCAACTACGGTGGACGCTGGGATATTACTCAGGCCGCACGCGCGCTGGCGGGGGAGGTGGCGAGCGGCCGCCTTGCGCCGGAGGCGGTGGATGAGATTACTCTTGTTCGCCATCTTGCCTTGGGCGACCTGCCCGAGCCGGACCTTTTGATCCGCACCGGCGGCGAGCAGCGCATCAGCAATTTCCTCCTCTGGCAGCTCGCCTATGCTGAGCTGTATTTTACTCCAGTGCTGTGGCCGGACTTCGACGCTGAGGCCTTGGACCGCGCCCTTGCTTGGTATGCTGGGCGCGAGCGCCGTTTTGGCCAAATCTCGGCGCAACTCCAGGAGTCCGCCCGTGCTTAAGCAACGCATCCTCACCGCGCTGGTGCTCGCAGGCCTTCTCATTCCTGCGCTGTTCTTCCTGCCTCGCGCGGGGTTTGCAGCGTTGATGGGGCTGGTGGTGTTCGTCACGGCCCTCGAGTGGGCCGCACTGGCCCGGCTTGCGGGGGGCGTCCGTCTTGCGTTTGCCGCGTTGCTCACGCTCGCGGGTATTCCCGTCCTCATGCTCCATGGTGCACTCGGCTGGGTGCTTGGCGCAGCTGTACTGCTCTGGTTGGTCCTTGGTATCCGCCTGGTGTTTAGCGCGCGTGCCCCTGCCTTCGTGCACGGCCGTGCCTACAAACTCATCCTCGCGCCCTTGGTGCTGTGGCCCGCCTGGTTGGCGCTGGATGCGCTGCGTAACCTGCCGGATGGTCCCTTTTGGGTGTTGGCGACCTTCATGGTGGTGTGGGTCGCGGATTCGGCCGCCTACTTCAGTGGTCGCCGCTTCGGCCGCCGCAAGCTGGCCCTTTCGATCAGTCCCGGCAAGACCGTCGAAGGGTTGGGTGGAGCGCTGGCGGCCGTCGTGCTGGTGGGTTGGGTGGCACATACCATCCCCCCCTATGCGGCCCTGCCGCTGCTGCCTTGGTTGCTCCTCTTGTTCACTGTCACCCTGATCTCGGTCATAGGTGATCTGCACGAGAGCCAACTCAAGCGCGAGGCCGGGGTGAAGGACAGCGGGTCCCTGCTGCCGGGGCATGGCGGCATGTTCGATCGCGTCGACAGCTTGCTCGCTGCCGCGCCGCTGATGGCCTTCGGTCTGTGGAAGCTCGGGGTGCTGCATGGCTGATTCACGTCTGGGGGTGTGCATTCTCGGGGCAACGGGCTCCATCGGCCAGAGCACCTTAGATGTGCTGCGGCGCCATCCTGCGCGCTGGCGAGTCGAGTCGCTTGGCGCATGCCGCGATGTCGAGGGCATGCTGGCCGCCTGCCGTGAGTTTCATCCCCGCTGTGTCGCCATGGGCGAGCGTGCCGCCGCAGTGCAGCTGCGTGAGGCTTTGCGCCTGGAGGGGCTTCGGATCGAAGTGCTCGAAGGGGCCGCGGGCATGGAAGCCATCGCGGCGGATGCCGCCAGCCCCATCGTGGTGGCGGCCATCGTCGGTGCCGCTGGTCTGCGGCCGGCCCTGGCAGCAGTGCGCCAAGGCAAGCGGGTATTGTTGGCCAACAAGGAGGCGTTGGTCATGTCCGGCGCCTTGTTTATGGAGGAGGTAGAGCGCCATGGCGCCACACTGCTGCCGCTCGATTCCGAGCACAATGCCCTCTTCCAATGCTTACCTCGCCCGGATGCTGTGCGCCATCGCGAGCTGGGGGTTGAGGAGCTGATCCTGACTGCTTCGGGCGGTCCCTTCCGCCAATATCCGGCCGAGCAGCTCGCTTGCGTGACGCCCGAGGAGGCCTGCGCCCATCCCAACTGGTCGATGGGACGCAAGATCTCGGTGGATTCTGCCACCTTGATGAACAAGGGGCTGGAGGTCATCGAGGCGCGCTGGTTGTTCGATATTCCGCCCGAGCGCATCCGTGTGCTGATCCATCCACAGAGTATCGTTCACTCGATGGTCGCCTATAGCGATGGCTCGGTCCTGGCCCAGATGGGCAATCCGGATATGCGTACGCCGATCGCCTATGCCTTGAGTTGGCCGGAGCGGATCGAGTCGGGTGTCGATCCGCTCGACCTGACTCGGGTGGCGGCCTTGCAGTTCGAGCAGCCGGACCTTGCGCGATTCCCATGCCTGCGTCTGGCTTTCGATGCTCTACATCAGGGGGGGGTCGCACCCGCCGTGCTCAACGCCGCCAACGAGGTGGCGGTAGAGGGGTTTCTTGCCCGCCGTATGCGCTTCACCCAGATCCCGGCCCTGATTGAGGCGGTCCTTGCGCAAATCTCCTGCGTTGCGGCTGATACCTTGGATGCGGTGTTCAGGGCAGACCTTGATGCGCGCGAACTCGCCGCGCGTTGGATCGCTGTGCATGGGGAGCTGTTCTGATGCATGTACTCGCTAGTATCCTTGGCTTCATCCTCGCCATCGGCCTGCTGGTGGCCGTGCACGAGTGGGGGCACTTTTGGGTGGCACGTCGGCTTGGCGTCAAGGTGCTGCGTTTCTCGATCGGTTTCGGTCGCCCGCTCAAGACCTGGCGGCGTGGGGAGACCGAATACGTGATTGCTAGCCTCCCACTTGGCGGCTATGTCAAGATGCTTGATGGCCGGGAAGGCCCAGTGGAGCCGGACGAGGTCCACCGGGCTTTCGACCGGCAAAGCGTGGGCAAGCGCGCTGCGATCGTCGCTGCGGGGCCTGTGGCTAATCTCGTCTTTGCGGTCATCGCCTATGCCCTCATGTATATGCTCGGGATTACCGGGCTTGCGCCGATCCTCGATGCCCCCGCCGCCGGGACCCCGGCAGCACAGGCGGGGCTGCGAGGTGAGGCGGAGGTGCTTGCGGTCAATGGCCACCCGGTGCGCACCTTCGATGCCCTGCGTATTGCGGTGCTGGATGCGGCGACGGGGGGCCAGCCCATCCAGCTGCGCGTCCGCGAGCAGGGGGGTGAGCGCATGGTCGAATTGCCCGGCGCGTCCTACGGTCTGCTCAAGGGCACGGAGGATCCGCTCGCGCGCCTGGGTCTGCGTCCTTGGGAACCGCGTGGAAACATCATCGTGCGCCAGGTGGAGGAGGGCGCCGCGGCGGCCCTGGCCGGCCTGAGGGTTAACGACGTGGTGACCGGGGTGGGGGGCATGCCGGTCTCTCGCGCCAGCGAACTGGTGGAAGTCATCCGTCAGCATCCCGGTGAGCGCGTGGAGCTCGACATCCTGCGCGATGGGCAGTCACTTCGCGTCAGCATGATACTCGGTATGCGCCGCTTCAACAGCGAAATGGTCGGTTATGCTGGGGCCGCTTTCTCGGTCGATATTTCCGATGAGACGTGGGCGCGGCTGCGGGTGGTGGAGCGCCTCGGCGTGCTGGAGGCGGTCCAGGCGGGGCTCTCGCGTACGTGGGACATGAGTGTGCTCACCCTCCGGTTCATGGGTAAGATGCTTACCGGACAGGCCTCGCTCGAGACCATCAGTGGGCCGCTTGGCATCGCCGATGTGGCAGGCAAAAGCCTGGTGCTTGGTCTGTCCAACTTTCTCGCCTTCCTTGCCCTGGTCAGCTTGAGCCTTGCGATTCTTAATCTGTTGCCCGTTCCCGTACTGGATGGCGGGCACCTGTTGTTTTATCTTATCGAGGCTTTGCTCGGCCGACCGTTGTCGAATGAGGCACAGATGTTCGCTCAGCGCATTGGTATGAGTCTGTTGCTTGCGCTGATGGCACTCGCCCTTTTCAACGACCTGACACGGCTTTTTTTCTAGGCCTGCAACGACACCGCCCCTTTTTGGACCCTAAAAATTCATGAAGATGTTCGCCCGCTCGATCTTGCCGCTGGCCCTTGGTGTCGTACTCTCTGCCCAGGCAGCGGATCCCGCTTCGACCTTTATCCTGCGGGACATTGAGGTACAGGGGTTGCAGAACATCACTTCAGGCACCGTGTTCACCTATCTGCCCTACCGGGTTGGTGACGCCTTCACTGAGGCGGATAGCACCCGAGTGATTCAGGAACTGTACAAGACCGGCTTCTTCCGCCGCGTCGATGTCGCCCGGCGCGGCGAGGTGCTCGTGGTCAAGGTGGAGGAGCGGCCGACCATTGGCGAGCTGACCATCACCGGCAATGACAAGGTTGAAAAGGCTGATCTTGAAAAGGCGCTTAAGTCCGCTGGACTGGCCAAGGGGCGGATCCTCAACCGCCAAGCCCTTGAGCAG
>JARJMX020000185.1 GCA_029335925.2 Gammaproteobacteria bacterium | reverse complement strand
GCTCACCGCGGCGCAGGGTATCCTGGTAAAACGCATTGGCGCCGTCGACCAAGAGGTCGCCCGGGGCAAGGTGCGGCAAGAGGCTCTCGATCGCCGCCTCCGTCGCCTCCCCCGCCGGCAGCATCAACCAGACGATGCGCGGCACGGGCAGCTGCTCAAGGAAGGCCTCCAGCGAGTAGGCCGGCAGGAAACCCACCCCTTCCGCACCCAGCTCCTCGATTGGCCCTGGGCTTCGGTTGTGCCCCACCACCTCGATCCCAGCCCGCACCAGTCGGCGAGCCATATTGCCCCCCATACGACCCAGCCCATAGATACCTATACGCATGCGTGCGCCCTCCAAGGAAAAATGAAGGCCAAAAGATACAGGCGCGCAGCCTCGACGGCACTCCGGCTATAATGAATGCTCTTTGTGAACAAATGATGCGACGGCAGGGATCCGGCCCCACCGCCCAAACGGCCTCGCGGAGGACGGGGCTTCTTTCCTGCACGTTGCCCAGACCACGGTAACAAGCCCATGCCCAAACGTTCCGCCTCCAAAGCCCAGCACGATGCCGCCCTGCGCGCACGAGTCAAACTTTTCGGTCAGCTTCTGGGCGAGATCCTCCTCGAACAGGCCGGCGAGGAGGTTTTCGAGGCCGTCGAAACCCTACGCAAGGGCTTCATCCGTCAGCGCCAGCAGCCTAATCCCCGCACCCAGGCCCGCTTGATCGAGGTGATCGAGGAGTTGCCGGCGGACAAGCTCACCCAGGTTGTGCGCGCTTTTAGTATCTATTTCAGCCTGGTCAACATCGCCGAGGAAGAGTTCCAGCATCAGCAGCGCCGCCGCATGGTGCGCCGTGGCCTGAACCTGTGGAAAGGCTCCTTCCACGATACCCTGCGCGAGTTTTCCAAGGAAGGCATGACCGCCGGTCAGCTGCAGATCCTGCTCGATAATCTGCGGTATATCCCGGTGTTCACTGCCCACCCCACTGAGGCCAAGCGCCTCACGGTGATGGATCAGCAACGCCGCATCTTTGTCCTCTCCAGCGAGCTGGACCGCCCCGGCATCGGCTACGCCGAGTACGCGAACACAGTGCAGGCGATCAAAACCCACATCCTTGCCCTGTGGAAGACCAACGAGGTGCGCAGCGTACGACCGAAGGTGGAGGACGAAATCCGCCAAGGCCTGTACTACTTCCGCCAGAGCATCTTCGACGCTGTTCCGATCACCTATCGCTATCTGGAAAAAGCCGTCGCCACCAATTTTGGCCAAGACCTCGCGCAGCAGGTGAAGGTGCCGAGTTTCCTGCGCTTCGGCTCCTGGATCGGCGGCGACCGCGACGGCAATCCCTACGTCACTCCGGAGATCACCGAGCAGGCCGTAACGATGGCCGCCGAGATGGTGCTGGAAGAATACCGCCAGCGGGTGTTCGCCCTAGGCCGCACCCTCACCCATTCCATCAGTCTTTGCCCGACCATCTGCGCCCGCCAGCTGGCGCTTGACGAAGACCAGCGCTTCGTCACTGCGGTGTTCGGCAACGAGGGCGATGAACACTTCGAGGACGAACCCTACCGCACCAAGCTGCGCATCATGCACTACCGCCTGGGGCGCAACCTGGAATACGTGCGTCGTCTCAAGAAAGGCCATCCCATGCCGCTGCCGGGCGATGCTTACCCGGGGGCGGCCGAATTCATCAGCGACCTGTACCGCATCCGCGACTCGCTGCTTGAAAACGGGGACCGCCTGCTGGCCGACGCCGAGCTGAAGGATCTTATCCGTCTGGCGGAGACCTTCGGCTTCCACCTCTTCCAACTCGACATCCGTCAGGAGTCCACTCGCCACACCGAGGCGGTGGCCGAGATCCTTGATCAGATCGAACCGGGCCTGAACTACCTCGACCACAGCGAGGAAGATCGCCTGCGCGTGCTGGCCGAGCGCATCCAGCGTCCCGCACCGGCCATCGACCCGGACGCGCTGACTCCCGATACCCTGCAGACCCTGCGCGTGTTCGACGTGATGCGTTCCATGCGCCAGAACGTCAGTGCGGACGCCTTCGGGGCCTACGTCATCTCCATGACCCATGCGGCGAGCCATGTGATGGAAGTGATGTACCTCGCCCACCTCGCCGGTCTCTGTGGCTACGACCCGAATGGCAAACCGTACTGCAACCTGCTGATCTCGCCGCTGTTCGAAACCATTGAGGACCTTAAGCACATCGAGCAAGTGCTCACCTTGCTGCTCGATAACCCGGTCTACCGCGAGCTGCTGGCTGCCTCAGGCGATCTGCAGGAGGTCATGCTCGGCTACTCCGACTCCTGCAAGGATGGCGGGGTACTGGCCTCGGTCTGGAACCTGTACCAAGCGCAACTCAAGGTGCTGGAGCTGACCCGTGCACGCAATGTCCGCTTCCGCCTGTTCCACGGCCGCGGCGGCACCGTCGCCCGCGGTGGCGGCCCAACCCACGAATCCATCCTGTCCCTGCCGGTCGGTACCGTGCTCGGCCAGATCAAATTCACCGAGCAGGGCGAGGTGCTGTCCACCAAATACAGCAACACCGAGACCGCCATCTACGAACTGACCATGGGTATTACCGGCCTGATGAAGGCCACCCGCCACTTGGTCATGGATGTTGCACGCCCACGTCCTGAGTTCGAAGCTGCGATGGCGGAGATGGCAAGCTTTGGCGAGGAGGCCTATCGCGCGCTCACCGACCGCACCCCAGGTTTTATTCCCTATTTCTACGAGGCCACCCCGGTGCGCGAGATCGGTCTGATGAACATCGGTTCGCGCCCTTCCCACCGTAAACAGGGTGATATTTCCAAATACTCCGTCCGTGCCATTGCTTGGGTCTTCGGCTGGGCGCAGTCGCGCCACACCCTACCCGCCTGGTTCGGTATCGGCAGCGCGCTCGAGCAATGGCAGAAGAAACATCCGGAGCAGCTCGATCTTTTGCGCGCCATGTTCGACAGCTGGCCCTTCTTCCATAGCCTGCTGCGCAATACCCAGATGTCGCTGACCAAGGGCGAGATGCACATTGCGCGCGAATACTCGAAACTGGTCCGGGACCGCGCCATAGCCGAGCAGGTCTACGGCATCATCAGCAGCGAATATCAGCGCACGCTCCGGGAGGTGCTGCGCGTCGCCGGCGTGGACGACCTCCTTGAGATCGACCCGGTGCTCGGCACCTCCATGCAGCGCCGCAACCCCTACCTGGACCCGCTCAACCACATCCAGGTCACCCTACTTAAGCGCTACCGCGACGAGACGCTGTCCGACGAAGAACGCGAGATGTGGCTGTTGCCGCTGCTGCGTTCCATCAACGCCATCGCGGCGGGGATGCGCAATACAGGCTGAGTAGCCCGTCCAACCCGTAGGAGGCCTCTCCTCGGGCCGACCCCCTCAGACCTCTGCGCTTGCTGCGAGGACGCCGCTCCTATAGGCAGCCGTGAGCCAGGCTCACTCGCCCCGCACACCTCTCACCGCGCCGCCATGCCCTCAACCCGAAGATCGCTGGCGGTTTCCACCCGGCGGCCAGCGTCTGCCTGCTCGCATGATGCGTTGAATAGGCTGAACATGCCGAGCGAAAGGTCGCGGGCGTGGCGCGAGCGCCAGGTCTTGATCGCCTGTGGAACAAAGGCAACGGTCATCAGCTCAGCGTGGCCACGACGCTGCCGATCATTCGGTTGAACGTGACATCTCTAAACCTCGACATTGTCGATCAGACGCGTCCGACCAAGACGCGCGGCAGCCAGAATGCGTAAGGGTCCGACCTCGCCGACCAAGGCATGGCTTAAATCATCGGCACGGCGCACGCTGACGTATTCAGGAACAAACCCCAAGGCGTGCAGACGCTCGATCGCCTCGGCCTCGACAATGGCCGGCGCCTGACCCGCGCGCAAGGCCTCGCGCGCCGCGCACAAGGTGCGGTAGAGGCCGGGAGCAATGGCCCGCTCCTCCGCGCTCAGGTAGCCATTACGTGAGCTCATCGCCAGGCCATCCGCCTCGCGTTCAGTCGGCTGGCTGATCAGTTCAATCGGCATATTAAGGTCGCGCACCATGCGCCGCAGGATGACGAGCTGCTGGTAGTCTTTCTCGCCAAACACGGCGACATCGGGCATGACGATGTTGAACAGCTTGGTGACGATTGTGGTGACCCCCACGAAATGGCCGGGACGCGAGGCACCGCATAAGATGTCCGACAACTCAGGCACCATCACCCGCGTACAGTCCGTCTGGCCGTGCGGATAGAGATCCTCGACCGTGGGCAGGAACAGCACCCTGACCCCTGCTTCCACCAGCAAGGCCGCGTCCCGTTCCTCGGTGCGTGGGTAGCTTTCAAAGTCCTCCCCCGCGCCAAACTGAAGGGGATTGACGAAAATACTCACCACCACGGCGTCGGCGGAGCGTTGGGCTCGCTCCACAAGGGCTAGGTGCCCGGCATGCAGGTTGCCCATGGTGGGAACGAAGGCAATGCGCTTACCCTTCGCCCGCAGGGCGCGGATGGCAGCGCGCAGATTGGGAATGGTGTGGATGGTCTGCATGGTGGCGACTGCTTCTGCTCTTGGATAAATGGCGGAATAACCCTATTTCCTTAGCCTAGGTAAAGCAGTGCTCAGGACCGGGAAAGTCCCCACGGCGAACGTCGTCGACAAAGGCCTTCAGCGCCTTGTCCGGCGCGCCGTGGCTTTGGGCATAGTTGCGGACGAATTTGGGCGGGCGGGGGCTCAGACCCAAAAGATCGTAGCTGACCAGTACCTGGCCATCACAGGCGGGACCGGCGCCGATGCCGATCACCGGGATAGCAAGGGCACGGGTGATGGCCTCAGCCAAAGCGCTTGGGATGCATTCGAGGATCAAAAGATCCGCTCCTGCCGCTTCCAGCGCTACAGCATCTTCGAGCATGGCCTGCGCGGCCTTGGGTTCGCGGCCCTGAACGCGGTAGCCGCCCAGCTTGTGCACCGACTGCGGGGTGAGGCCGAGATGGGCACACACCGGGATACCCTGACGACTGAGGGCCTGCACCGTTTCGAGCTGCGGCCCCCCTCCTTCGAGCTTGACCATCTGCGCGCCCCCCTCCTTCATCAGTCTGGCCGCGCTGTGCAGGGCCTGCTCCGGAGTGGCGTAGCTCATGAATGGCAGGTCGGCGATCAACATCGCACGCCCTGCAACCGACCTCAAGCCGCGGGCCACGCAGCGGGTATGGTAGATCATCTCGTCCAGGGTCACCGGAAGGGTGGTGTCATGCCCCTGCACCACCATACCGAGCGAGTCGCCTACCAGCACCAGCTCGGCGCCGGCGGCCTCGACCAGGCGGGCAAAGCTCGCATCATAAGCGGTCAGGCAGACCATGCGCTCGCCGCGCGACTTCATGCCGCGTAAGTCAACGAGGGTCAAGGGTCGGCTCATGCGATTTCCTCCAGAGGTTCGCAGATGTCCGTGGCGCGTGCTGCCAGAAGCTCGGCCAGCGGCCCAAGTCCCGGGATGACGAGCTCGGGGACAAGCTCGGCCAACGGCCGGAGGACGAAGGCGCGCTCCCCGATACCGGGGTGCGGAAGGGTCAGCTCGGGCGACTCCAGGCAAAGATCGTCATACGCCAGGATATCGAGGTCGATGATACGCTCGCCCCAGCGACGCAGGCGCACCCGGCCAAAATCGCGCTCGATGGCCTGCAATGCGTGCAGCAGGTCGCGCGGCGCGAGCGCCGTCTCCAGGGCCGCCACCGCATTGATGTATTCAGGCTGATCCAAAGGCCCCATCGGTGGACTGCGGTAGAGCCGCGAGGCCGCGAGCAGACGACTGTCAGGCAACGTGGCGATCACCCCAAGCGCGCGCCGAATCTGCCTCGCAGGGTCATTCAGATTGCTGCCTAAGCCGATATAGGCAAGCGGCATGAGACTTACTCGACCGGTGTAGCCGCAGCCTCGCCTTTGCCCTTGCGGCGGCGCGGGGCACGGCGACGCTTGCGTCCGCCCTCGCTCGCAGGCATCAAGACGCTCTGCTGCTGCTCCGGACTCGCCTCGAGGAAGGCCGTCCACCAAGCCGCATCTTCAGTCGCCTGCTGCTCACCACTCTGGGCGCGCAATAGGAGAAAGTCGTAGGCGGCGCGGAAACGTGGATGACCGTACAGGCGGGCCACCTCGCGCCCCTGGTGCAGGGCAAAACGCGGCTGCATTTCCCAGATTTCACGAATCAAGAGCTGCAGATGGCGTGGAATGGCAACGCGCGACTGCAGCGCGCGCAGGGCCTCGTCACCAGCCTGCTGCAGCAGGACGGCCTCAGGCTGACCCTCGTGCGCCAGCACCTGGGCGTACAGCACCACCACCGGCCACAGCAGCGCAGCAAACAGGAAGGCGGTGGAGAGCGGCAAACCCTCGGCAACGCGACGGTCGGTGTTGGCCAGCGCGGTCTCGATGAAGTGCAGCGCCGCGCCTTCGTCGCGGGTGTACTGGAGAGCCGCGTCAACCGGCGGTAGAAGCCAGCGCAACAGCTCAAGGCGACGCAGCTCGTGCAACGAGGCCACACCGTGGCCGGTGTGGAACAGCTTCACACACTCATCGAACAGACGTGCAGGTGGGATACCCTCAAGCAGTTCCGCCAGCTCACCGATCGGCCGCTCGGTGTCCGGGTGGAGCCGGAAGCCGAGCTTGGCGGCGAAGCGGGCAGCGCGCAGCATGCGCACCGGATCCTCACGGTAACGGATCTCGGGATCGCCCAAAAGGCGCAGCACGCCGTCCTGCAGGTCCTGCAGGCCACCGACGTAGTCGAGCACGGAGAAATTGGCGATGTCGTAATACAGCGCGTTGACCGTGAAGTCGCGACGCTGTACGTCATCCTCAAGCGTGCCATACACGTTATCGCGCAGCAGGCGGCCGTGTTCATCGATGGCGCGGCCAGGCGCATCATTACCGGCGGCACGGAAGGTGGCGACCTCGACAATCTCCTTGCCGAACAGCACGTGCGCCAGGCGGAAGCGACGGCCGATCAGGCGGCAGTTGCGGAACAGGCGACGCACTTGCTCGGGTGTGGCGTCGGTGGCCACATCAAAGTCCTTCGGCTCGCGACCAAGGAGTAGGTCGCGCACACCACCACCGACCAGGCAGGCCCGAAAACCGGCCTCGTGCAGGCGATAGAGGACATTGAGGGCATTTTTGCTGATGTTCTTGCGCGAGATGCAGTGCGCATCGCGCGGGATGATAGGGGAAGGGGAAGAATCCACGGGTTCCGTCTGAGTGGTTTACAGCGGGCTAAAATGCCGGCAAGGGTACCATGAAAGCCGTGCGAACGTGGCTGATGAGTGTGATGCTTGGAGGGTAGGGATGTTTTAAGTCGTATCCTGATGCCGATACGGTACGGGACGAGCGTTGCTTTCTTACCCCGCTTTCATGGCCAACAGCGGCGGCAGCTGGGTAAGGTTGTTGATGATGCCCCACGGCGCCGGGATGTGACCCGGGAAAGACGCTCCCATTCGGTTGACCCAAATGGCCCGCACCCCTGCATTGCGGGCTCCGAGCACGTCGTGCTCTGGGTGGTCACCGACATGCACCATGGCCTCCGCCGACTCGCCCAGCCGCTCAAGGGCAAGGTGGAACATGCGGGGGTCGGGCTTACCCGCCCCCGCCTCAGCCGAGTTGACAGCCAGGCGAAAGTAACGCGCGAGGCCGACGCGCTCGATGCAGGCATTGCCGTTGGAGAGCGCTACGAGGACATGGCGGCGTGCGAGCGCGGCCAGCACTCCCTCAACCTCAGGGAAGGGCTCGACGGTGTTGCGCGCGGCATAGAACACCGCGAAGGCCTCCTCGGCAAAGTCCTCGGCATAGGCTGCTTCGTGGCCGAGATGACGCAGAAAGCTCTTGCGCAGGGTGGTCAGGTCATGCCGCTGCCCGGGACGGGCGCGCATGTACTCAATGCACAGTGCGTGCAAGCTCTCCGGCGTGTGGCCGTGGGTGATGCGCGGGTAACGCGCCTGAAGCCAGTCGAACAACACACGGTTGGCACGCCGGATGACCGGCTCGATCGCCCACAGCGTGTCATCCAGGTCGAAGCCGATGACGCGGATCATCCCGACTCCTGCAGCAGGCCGGCCGCTTCGACCAATTCGCGGGTGTAGGCCTCGCGCGGATGGGTCAGCAGATCGAGGGTCTCGCCCTCCTCCACCACCCTGCCGTCGCGCAGGACCATGACCCGGTGGGCCATGGCGCGGATCACGCGCAGGTCGTGGGTGATGAGCAGATAGCTTAGGCCGTGACGGCGCTGCAGTTCCTGCAGCAGGGTCAGCACCTGCTTCTGCACCGACACGTCCAGCGCGCTGGTCGGCTCGTCCAGCACGATCAGCCGCGGGCGCAGCACCAAGGCACGGGCAATGGCGATGCGCTGCCGCTGCCCGCCAGAGAACTCGTGCGGATAGCGCCAGAGCATGTCCGCATCCAGACCGACATCCTCCAGCGCCTCGATCACCCGCGCGCGTCGGGCACGGTTGTCAAGCTCCGGCTCATGCACACGCAGGCCCTCGCCGACGATCTGCTCGATGGTCATGCGCGGGGACAGCGCGGCGAACGGGTCCTGGAACACCACCTGGGCACTGCGGCGGGCGCGGCGCAGGGGCTCGCCACGCAGAGCCTGCCAGTCCACGCCATCGATCTTGATTTCGCCCTCGCCCGCCAGCAGGCGTAGGAGGACATGGGCCAAGGTGGTCTTGCCCGAGCCGGATTCACCGACCACACCGAGGGTCTCTCCAGCACGAAGCGCAAGGTCGATGCCATGCAGGATGATTTGTCCCTTCGCCCGGCGAAACAGGCCACCACCCTGCCCCTCGCGTACGCAGCGCACCGCACGCGCCTCAAGCACGACCGCCTGCGCACGTGGCGGGGCGATGTCGCGCACCGGCACGCTTTCCAGCAGCAGACGGGTGTAGTCGTGCGTCGGCCGGGAGAACACGTCCTCCACACCTCCCTGCTCAACCACCGCACCCTGGCGCATGACCACCACCTGCTCGGCGAAGCGACGTACCAGCGGCAGATCGTGAGTGATCATCAGCACCGCCATGCCCATCTCGCGCTGCAGGTGAGTCAGTAGGTCAAGGATCTGTGACTGGAGGGTGACATCGAGGGCGGTCGTGGGCTCGTCAGCGATCAACAGGCGCGGCCTGCACGCCAGCGCCATGGCGATCATGGCCCGCTGGCGCTGACCACCGGAAAGCTGGTGGGGGAAGGCGTCTACCTTCTGCTCGGGGTCGCGGATGCCAGTCAGTGCCAACAATGTGATGGCGCGCTCACGGGCGGCCTTCTCCGTCAACCCTTCATGCACGAGCAGAGGCTCGGCGATCTGGCGACCGACGGTGTGCAAGGGGTTGAAAGCACTCATCGGCTCCTGGAAGATCATGCCGATGGCACGGCCGCGCAGGGCGCGCAGACGGGCCTCGCTCGCCTGGACCAGATCCTCGCCCTCAAAGCGAATGGCGCCGCTCAGGCGTGCGCTTTCGCGCTCAAGCAGGCCGAGGATGGCCAAGGCGGTGATGGACTTGCCCGAACCGGATTCCCCGACCAGCGCGACACGCCCCCCCGCGGGCACGTCGAAGCTGACCCCGCGTAGCACCTCGCGCTCCCCAGCCGAGGTAGCGAAAGCAAGCCGCAGGTCTTGGACGGATAACAGAGGGGGGCTCACGAGCAGGACGGATGGATGGCGGGAGTCATCATTCTAGCAGCCCGGGCTATCCCCACGCATATGCCTGCCGGAGGGCCTCACTCCTCGTCCAGCATGGTATCCGAGGACTGACCTTCGGCCTGGCTCATGCGACGCAGGCGGCGCAGCGCCTCGAGCTGGATTTGGCGCACCCGTTCGCGGGTCACCCCAAGGATGTCACCGATGGCCTCCAAGGTGTGCGGTTCGTACCCGTGCAGGCCAAAGCGCCGCTCGACCACCTCTCGCTGTTTGGGTTCGAGACGGGTAAGCCACTCCTCAATGCGCTCTAAGGCAAGCGTCTCCTGCACGAGCTGGGCTGGATCGTGGTTGTTCTCGTCAGGGATCATCTCCATCAGGGAGTGATCTGGGTCGCCGCGCAGCGGAGTGTCGATCGAAGTGATGCGCTCTCCGTAGCTCATATGGCGCATCACGTCGTCGAGGTCGCGATTCAGCCACTGAGCGATCTCATCCATGCTCGCTTCGTGGTTGAGCTTTTGCGAGAGCTTGCGTGCCGCACGGTTGTAAACGTTGATTTCCTTAGCGATGTAGATCGGCAGGCGCACGGTGCGGCTCTGGTTCATCAGCGCCCGCTCAATGGTCTGGCGGATCCACCAGGTGGCATAGGTGGAGAAGCGGAAGCCGCGCTCAGGGTCGAACTTCTCCACCGCGTGCATCAGGCCAAGGTTGCCTTCCTCGATCAGGTCGCACAGATCGAGTCCGCGATGCATGTAACGGCGGGCGATCTTCACCACCAGGCGCAGGTTGCTGACGATCATCCGCTCACGGCCAGCCGGATCACCTAAGCGGGCGAGACGGGCGAAATGGCGCTCCTGTTCCGGGGTGAGCAGGTCGTGGTGCTCGACATCATTCAGATAGAGGCGGGTGATGTCTACCCCTTCCGTACCATAGCTCCCGGCGACGAATACCTCGCCTTCACCTTCCCGCTCGGCCGATTCAGTCTCGGTCTCAGTATCGTGGAACTCTTCCTCAAAGTGGACGGCATCGATATCGAGTTCATTTTCTTGGACACGCATCACTCGGCTCTCCAGGAATCAGCGGCTAGCCTGCGGCAATTGCCGCAGGGGATCGATCGGGTTGCCGTCCAGGCGAATCTCGAAATGCAGCATGGGTTTGCCGGCCTCCGCCTGCCCCATGCGGGCGATGATTTGACCAGACTGCACAGTTTCGCCCTCACTAACCAATAAAGTCTGGTTATAGGCATAGGCACTTAAAAAACGCTCGTCGTGTTTCAAGATGATGAGCCGACCGTAACCTGCAAGGCCCGAACCGCTGTAGACCACCTCCCCGCTCGCCGCCGCGCGCACCGGCTGGCCAAGCTCGCCCGCAATGTCGATCCCCTTGCGGGTTGGATGCCCCTGAACGAAGGTCGTGACCACGCGACCCTCGGTGGGCCAGACCCAGCGAATCTTGCCGATCGGCGGCAGCGGGGGTGAAGCCTTGCGTATCTTGCTGGGGGCTTGCGGCCTTGGATCCGCGGCGGCTCCCCCTTGCATCACACGATTTTTCGCCAGCACAAGCCGCTGACCGACACGGAGGGTGTAGGGGGGACGTAGGTCGTTGCGACTCGCCAGCTCGCGCCAATCCATATCATAGGCGGTAGCGATGGAATACAGGGTTTCCCCAGGCTTGACAACGTGTACATTATCCTCCGGGATAAAGCGGACCGCCGGCCCGGAACAACCGGACAAGATGAGCAACAGGCCGACAACGAGAAGGCGTGCACTCCAAGACATCACGCACTGGGGCCTAGGTCATCAGGACATAGGCCAACCCGACCACAGCCACCAGCCCCCAACCGAGCCACTCCATGAACGGCCGCAGGCGCGCCTCGAAGGCCGCGCCAAAGCGCGACATGAGCCAAGCGACGAGGAAAAAACGCCCCCCCCGCCCGCAGAGGGAGGCGAGCACGAAGGGGATGAGCGGCATGCCGAGCGCACCGGCGGTGAGGGTGAAGGCCTTGTAGGGGATGGGCGAGAAGCCGGCTAAGAACATGGCCCAGAAACCCCATTCGGAAAACCAGATACGCGCCTTGTCCATGGCTGGGGCATAGCCCATCTGCTCGATCCACGGGGTGAGCAGGTCGAGGAACAGGGCGCCGAGCAGGTAGCCGAACAATCCGCCCACCACCGAGGCGAGGGTGGTAAGCAGCGCCAGCCGCCACCAGGCGGACGGTCGGGCTACGCACATCGGTGCCAGCAGCACATCCGGCGGGATCGGGAAAAAGGAAGACTCGGCAAAGCTTAAGCCCCCTAGAAACCAGGGCGCGCGGGGGTGAGCGCTCCAGCCGATCACCCGGTCGTACAGGGCACCGAACATTCTCATCCAAACATACTCATGCAAGCTCCCCCCTGATCAGCGGGACGAAACTGGCAGGCTCCAGCACCTGCTCACGCAGCCCGCCTGCCTCGCGCCGGATCATCAAGAGCTGCTGCGCGCCACCCTGCGGCCCCACGGGGATGACCATCCGCCCCCCCTCGGCGAGCTGCTCCACAAGGCGCGGGGGAAGGATGTCCGGTGCGGCAGCCACCAGGATGGCATCGTACGGCGCATGCGCGGACCAACCTTGCCAGCCATCCGCGTGGCGTAGGCGGACGTTGAAGCGCTCCAAAAGCCTCAGCCGCTCCCGGGCCCGATCTTGCAGAGCCTTGATCCGTTCGATGCTGAACACCTGGTTGGTGAGGTGCGCGAGGATGGCGGTCTGGTAGCCGGAGCCGGTACCGATCTCCAACACCTTGCCAGGCACGCCATCGCGCAGGATCGCCTCGCTCATACGTGCCACGGTGTAAGGCTGGGAGAGGGTCTGGCCATGACCGATCGGCAGCGCGATATCCTCGTAGGCACGCCCGGCCAGGGCTTCATCGACAAACAAGTGGCGCGGAGTGCGGCGGATGGCCTCCAGCACCCTGGCATCACGAATGCCGGCAGCCTGCAGGCGCTCGATCAGGCGCTCTTGCACCCGCGGTGAGGTCAGCCCGCTGCCGCGGATGAGGGGATCACGCAGGACCGACATCGGGAAGCCAGGCACCAAGCACGCCCAGGGCGTCGTGCCGGGTCATGTCGAAATGAATGGGGGTAACCGAAATGAAGCCTTCACGCAGGGCCTGGAAGTCGGTGCCTTCACCATCGTCCGCTGCCGCGCCCGCCATGCCGATCCAGTAGATCGGCTTGCCGCGCGGGTCGGTGTCGGCCACCATCGGCGCGGAGGGATGGCGCTTGCCAAGGCGGGTCGCGCGCAGGCCACGCACCGTCTCCCAAGGGCGGTCCGGCACATTGACGTTGAGCAGGGTATCGCGTGGCAGCGGGTGATCCCCCATGTTCTCGACCAGCAGGCGCACCGCCCGGCAGGCCGTTTCCAGGTACTCGGGCTCGAAACTCTCCATCGACACGGCAATCGCTGGCAGGCCGAGCGAGCGCCCCTCGGTGGCCGCCGCCACGGTGCCGGAGTAGAGCACGTCATCGCCCAGGTTTGGGCCATGGTTAATGCCGGAGAGGACGATGTCCGGGCGGAATGGCAACAGGCCAGTGAGGGCCAAATGCACGCAGTCGGTCGGCGTACCGTCCACCGCCCAGACATCGTCCTCAAGGCGCTTGGGTCGCAGCGGGCGGGAAAGAGTGAGCGAATTGCTCGCCCCGCTACGGTCGCGGTCGGGAGCTACGATGACCACCCGGCCGAGCGGACGCATGGCGTCGGCCAAAGCGCGCAGGCCGGGTGAGTAGACGCCATCATCATTGGAAACCAGGATATCCATGCAACCCTATCGTGTCCCTGTGATCCAAGACATCACTATACTGATGGCCCGTGTTCCGTCTACCCTACCCCCGAGCCATCGAGCCATGAACGAGGACGACATTCGACTGTTTCATGAGGCCATCGGCGCCTTAAGCGGCGAGATCCGTCCCCTCCTGCATGAGCGGGTGACTTACCGGCCGCCCCGCCCGTCCGCACGCCCACGCCAGCGTGAGCTGGATACGGAGCGGATTGTCCACGACATGCTCAGCGACTACGATCCGGGAGAGTTGGAGCATGGCGAAGTTTTGCTCTACCTGCGCGATGGGGTATCGCGCCAAGTACTGCGCAAGCTGCGACGCGGGCAGTACAGCGTGGGCGCAGTGCTCGACCTGCACGGGCACACGGTGGATGAAGCCCGCGCGGCCCTCGCCGCTTTCCTCAACCAGCAGCGGACGGGGCCGCATCGCTGCGTAAGGATCATCCACGGCAAGGGCTACCACTCCCCCACCGGCCAGGGCAAACTCAAACGTCTGCTCAACCGCTGGCTACCGCAACGGGAGGACGTACTGGCTTTCTGCTCGGCCCGACCGATGGACGGCGGCACAGGAGCAGTGTATGTGCTGTTGAAGAGGTGAACGGGCTCGTTGGCCTGAGC
>JARJMX020000164.1 GCA_029335925.2 Gammaproteobacteria bacterium | reverse complement strand
GCCGAAGGCCGGGAGCCTGCCAGCGGATATCTGGGTCGACACCGTCCCCTTCACCGAGACCCGTGAGTATTGCCGTGCCGTGCTGCACTATGCCACGGTGTTTGAGTGGCGCCTCTACGGCGAGGCGCGTCCGCTTTCGGTCCGGATGCCGGCGATTTCCGGGGGCTGAGAGGGCATGGCGCCTCTCAGAACTCCAGCGGCTTCGCACCTCGCTTGACCCGCAGGGCATTGATAGCCCGAAGCAGTGCCGGTCGTTGGTTGAGCCAGCGCTCCAGCCGGTACTTGCCCGGATAGTTCATCAGGATCAGGCCGACCAGGATGGTCAAAAGACCCTGGCCTGGCATGAACAGCATCAAGATTCCAGCGAGTAGGAGCAGCAACCCGATCAGGTTGCGCAGGATCAAAAGGTCCCAGCGCAGCAAGGGGTGCGTCTTTGCAAAGCGCGAGCGCTTGCGGTGTGGCGGAGCAAAATAGTCGGGCGGGATGCGCGTGATGAGCCAGGGCAGAGCAAGTAGCGTGCCGATGAACATGAGCAGGCTGAACACGCTCAGGCCGATGACGATGCGCGGGTGGGTCTCCAGCCAGACGAGCCATTCGGTCAGAATATCCATATTTTCTAGTTTAGGCGGCCCTCGGCTTCAAGGACATCCCTTTGAACAGCATCCTCTGGTACGACTACGAGACCTTCAGCGCCGATCCTGCGACCGGCCGTATCGCTCAGTTCGCTGCTATCCGTACCGACGAGCAGCTGGAGCCGATCGGCGAGCCGATCGAACTGTTCTGCAAGCCCTGCCACGACTGCCTGCCGGACCCGATCGCCTGCCTGATCACCGGCATCACCCCGCAACAGGCGGAGGAGCGCGGCCTGCTCGAGCCCGAGTTTGCCGACCGGGTGCGGGAGGCGATGGGGCAGCCCGGCACCTGCATCGCAGGCTTCAACAGCATCCGCTTTGACGACCACTACACGCGCTTTCTGTTCTGGCGCAACTTTATCGACCCCTACGCGCACGAGTGGCAGAACGGCAACAGCCGCTGGGACCTGCTGGATGTCGCGCGCTACACCTACGCCCTGCGCCCGGAGGGGATCGAGTGGCCCCGGCGGGAGGACGGCGCGCCGAGTTTCCGGCTAGAGCACCTGACCCTCGCCAATGATCTGCCGCATAGTGACGCCCACGATGCCCTCGCCGATGTGCGCGCTAGCATCGCCCTGGCCCGCCTGATCCGCGAGCGTCAGCCGCGTCTGTTCGACTTCGCCTTCCGCCTGCGCGGCAAGGATGCGGTGCGCAAGCTGCTGGAGACGGAACAGGGCAAGCCACTTTTGCATACTTCCGGCATGTTTCCAGCTCGGCAGGGGCATACCACGGCCATCGTGGTGCTGGGCGAGCATCCCCGCATCCCGAACCGGTTGATCGTGGCTGACCTGCGTCAGAACCCGGAGCGGCTGCTGGATACTCCGGCCGAGATCCTGCTCGAATGGCTCTACACCCCCGCGGCCGAACTCTCCGACGGAGCCGAGCGTCCGGCGATCAAGGAGCTGCATCTCAATCGTGCCCCCTTGCTGGCACCCTTCCGTGTGCTGGACGAGGCAGGGGCGGAGCGTCTTGGACTTGACCGCTCTGCCTGCCAGCGCCACTTCGATTTCATCCAGACTCACCGTGATGCCTTCGCGGCCCTGGCACGCGTCCTGTATGCCGCCGAACCCACCCCGAGAGCCATGGACGCCGAGGCGGCGCTGTACCAAGGCTTCGTACCGGAAGGTGATCGAAGGCAGCTGATGCACCTGCGCCAGCTGCCGCCGGAGCGCCTAGCCGATGTGCAGGGGAGGCTTCAGGATGCCCGCCTGCGTGAGCTGATGTTCCGCTACCGCGCGCGCTACTACCCTGCGACCCTTGCGGCGGAAGAGCGCGAACACTGGCACGACCTGCGTGCCTCGCGCCTGCTGCACGAGGAGGGCGGGGCGGGGATGTGGGCGGAGCGGTTCTTCGCCAGTATCGATGCTCTGCGCCTGGACCCCGCATCCACCGGCCGTGAATGGCTTATTCTTGATCAAGTGGAGGCGTGGGGACGCGGCCTTTTGAACGAGGCCGGTTTAGGTTATCCCGCTTAAGGCCTGATCGGGCGTAGCGCCCGGCAGGCATCCTACCGAGCGAGGCACGATATGGCCATCATCGTTCACGGACCCGGAGTCCATGATCCCTACCCCCTCGAGCGACTGTCGTTGGAGGGCGGTCCGGCCGCCACCCAGCCGACGGCGGTGATCCGGACGGTTCAGGAGGAGGCCGGTGCCGCCTCGCAGGCCGCCGTACGGCTGCGGGCGGTGATCAGCGCGACGCGGGAGCGGACAGGGGCGGCCGCACGGGCCTTGCATGCAGGCGAGCTCATGCAGGATGGGGCACATATCCTGATGGCCCTTATGCCCTTGGGCGAGGCCCGCGAAGCCCTGCATCGCTGGGGCATCGAGCAGGCCATGGTGGTGGACGAGTCGGAAAAACTGATTGGGCTGCTGGAAACCAAGGGGATATTGCGGGCCGTCTGGCCACCAGGGGAGTCGCCGCGCGCTCGGGTGGAGCCGCTGACCGTCGGGGATGTATGCCGCACGCCGGTGGATGCCGTGCGCGAAGATGCGCCGCTGGAGCTCGTCGCACGCTTGCTGCTGGATCAGGACTATCCGGCCTTGCCGGTGGTGGATGGCGAAAACCGACCGATTGGTCTTATCCGCGTGGCCGACTTACTGCGCGTCGTACTGGGCACAGTCCGGCTCGAGGTTTGGGCCTGAGGCGATGCCGGAGAAGGCCCCGTGGCCGGACGGCAACCAAAGGCGGTCAAGTGGCGGCTTGAGCCTTGAGCTGCTGGTGGGCGAGCGTAAGACAGTGATTCTCCATCACCTTGCGAAATAGGCTGTGCATGGCACTGAAGAACAGGCTCTGCATTTCCTCGATCTCGGCGTACGTCTCTTCGACCAAGGTGTTACCTTCGCGCCTCTCCAGCAGGGCCTCGCGCATCAGCGCATGCATCTGCTCGTGCAGCTGGTTGATCTGTTCGACCATCTCGGCGCAACCCGGCGGAGTGGGAAAGCGACTGAGGAATCGGCCCAGGCGGCAGTGCAGGTGTGCATCCTTGCCGACAAGGTCATCGCCCGGGCTATTGATGAATATCAGGTGGCGAATGCCGCGCGAATACCAGGCAATATGCCAGTAGATGGCTTCCTCGAACGCGTCAAGGAAATCGGCATAAGGGAATGAAGCATCAAGGCTGCTCATCGGTTCTCCGTCGGTGGGGGCGAGGAGGCTACTGGCCGTTGATCAAACCAAGGATCATGACAGATGCCCACTCTGATGATTCAGGGATTTGAGCCCCTGAACGATCGTTCTTATCTTGCGGCCAGCTTGTGCAGGAAGGGGATATCCACGACCAGCGCACCCTCGCCGCCGAACAGGATGTTTGCGGGTTCACCCGGTTCGCCTAGGTGTTCCAGGACCAGTTCAGCCCCGCTTAGATCATCATCGCGGGTGTAGTCATTGACAGTGACCACAGTGCGCAGGCCAGCGCCCGTGGAGGAGAGTACGCCGTTGCGCGAATCCTCGAACGCCAGGCAATGTTCGGGCGCGAGTCCCATACGCTCCAGCGCCCAAGTGTAGATGGCTGGGTCCGGCTTCTTCTTTGGCACGATGTCCCCGGCGGCGATCACCTCGAACCAGCCGATGCTGTCCGGACCGAGGGTGGCCGCGAGCAGGGCGGTGACGTTCTCGGGCGTGGTGGTGGTGGCGATGGCCAGACGCAGGCCCTCGGCGCGCGCCTCCGCGATCAGGCGCTTCACGCCCGGGCGCAGCGGGATCAGCCCCTCGCTCAGCATGCGCACGTAGTGGCGGGTTTTCGCCTTGTGCAGGTCGGCGATCCATGCGTCGGCGTTGTCCGGCAGGATGAAGTCCGGGTTGAATCGCTGCAGGTAATAGCGGATACGTTCCTTGCCGCCAGTCACCGCCAGCAGTTCGCCGTACATCGCCACGTCCCAGTCCCAGTCTAGACCGGCCTCGCGGAAGGCGGCGTTGAAAGCGGGGCGATGGCCGTCGCGCTCGGTGTCGGCCAGGGTGCCGTCGACGTCGAAGATCAGGGCTTGCAGGCTCATGGAGGCTTCATCACCTGCGGCCCATGTGGTAGAAGTAGTTAGTAGCGGCGACGAAGCCGCTCACGGAACCGCAGTCGAAACGACGGCCCTTGAATTTATACGCCATGACGCGGCCTTGACGGGCCTGTTGCATCAGCGCGTCGGTCAGTTGGATCTCGCCCCCTGCGCCGGGCTGGGTTTCGCGCAGGATGTCGAAGATATCCGGGGTGATGATGTAGCGGCCAATCACGACCAGGTTACTCGGCGCGACCTCGGCGGGGGGCTTCTCGACCATGTGATCGACCCGGTAAACGCCGGGTTCGATCTCCTCACCTGCGATCACGCCGTACTTGTGGATCTCATTCTGAGGCACTTCCTCCACCGCGATCACGGTGCAGCCGTGCTTCTTGTGCACCTCGACCATCTGCGCTAGCACGCCCTTGGAATCGTTCACGCACAGGTCGTCGGCGAGGATCACAGCAAACGGTCCCTCGTGGCCGATCAGGGTCTCGCCGGTCAACACTGCGTGGCCAAGGCCGCGCATCTCGGTCTGGCGGGTGTAGGAGAAGCTGCAGCTGTGAATGATGTGGCGGATGCCAGCCAGCAGGCTTTCCTTGCTGGTGCCGCGCAGCTGGGACTCGAGCTCGTAGTTGATGTCGAAGTAGTCCTCGAGTGCGCGCTTGCCGCGGCCGGTCACCACGGCCATCTCGCGGATGCCTGCTTCCATGGCTTCCTCGACACCGTACTGGATCAGAGGCTTATCCACGATCGGTAGCATCTCTTTGGGGATGACCTTGGTCGCAGGGAGGAAGCGGGTGCCGTAACCAGCCGCGGGAAACAGGCATTTTTTGATCATGGTGCGTCCTGTGCTTGAATCAATAGTATTCACTATACATTGCAGTCCATCCTGGATGAAAGTCATCTAGACCATGGCAGGCGTTGCGCTCAGGCGACGGGCGGTGTCGGCGACGCGGCGGCCGAGGGCCTGGCACAGGGCCTTCTCCTCCTCGGTCAGCGGTTGGCGGCCATCACCTGAGGTGTGGCTGGCGCCATAGGGCGTGCCGCCGCTTTTTGTGCGCAGCAGGGCCGGCTCGCTGTAGGGCAAACCGACCAGTAGCATGCCATGGTGCAGCAGGGGGATCATCATCGACAGCAGCGTGCTTTCCTGGCCGCCGTGTAGGCTGGCGGTGGAGGTGAACACGGCGGCCGGTTTGCCGATCAGTGCGCCGGTCAGCCACAGGCTGCTGGTCTGGTCGATGAACTGCTTGACCGGGCCGGCCATGTTGCCGAAGTAGGTGGGGCTGCCGAGCACCAGGCCCGCGCACTCGGCCAAGTCGTCCACCCGCGCGGCGGGCGGCGCATCGCCCGCCGCGGCGGATTTGCCCGCATCGATGCGCCGCAGCCGGGCCTGCATGCCGGGAATGGATTCGACGCCGCGCGCCACGTGCCGCGCCATCGCGGCGGTGCCGCCATCGCGGCTATAGTAGAGGATCAAGATCTCGGCCATGCCAGGATATCGTTGAGTAAAGTTAGAAGGAATTATGCCATGCATCGGTCCGCCGGGCATTGAGGCGCGGACCGAACAACCCTTAGACTTATGCGCCAAACGCTTACCCATCTCCAGGACCTGCCGATGAACAAGAAGATCGAAGTGCTGTTCGAGAAGATGCTTTGGGACCTGCGCCTGGTGGTCATCGTCGCCGTCATCGTGAGCGCCCTGTTAAGTCTGGTTATGTTCTATGTTGCCACGGTGGACGCCTGGATCACGGTCACGCATCTGCTCCACTACGCCGACCCCACGCTGGATGACTCTTCCCGCCTTGAGCTGCGCAATCAGACCGTGACCCATGTGGTTGAAGTTATTGACGGCTTCCTGCTCGCCACCATCCTGCTGATCTTCGCCCTCGGCCTGTATGAGCTTTTCATCAGCAAGATCGATCCTGCGCGTGCCCAGCTTATGGATGGCAAGTGCGACGCGGCAAGCAACATCCTGGTGATCACCAGCATCGATGACTTAAAGAACCGCTTGGCCAAGGTGATCCTGATGATCCTGGTCATCAAGTTCTTCGAGTACGGTATCAACATGGGCTTCAAGGAGCCGCTGGATCTTTTGATCTTCGCCGCCGGGATCGCCCTGATCGGTCTTGCCCTGTTCCTCTCGCACAAGGCTGAGGAACACTGATGCGTCGTCTGCTTGCGCTTTTACTTCTTCTGGTCACCCAAGGTACGGTCTGGGCAGCGGATGGGCTTGTCCTGAAGGACACGGAAGGTAGGGAGCATCGCCTCTCCGAGCTTGAGGGCAAGTTCGTGGTGGTCAACTTCTGGGCGACCTGGTGTCCGCCATGTCTGGAGGAGATCCCTGAGCTGATCCGGTTCCACGATACCCACAAGGACAAAGACGCGGTGGTGTGGGGGATCAACCATGAGAAGGCTGATCCTGCCAAGCTTGCGCGCTTTATCGACGAGCAGATGATCAGCTATCCCATCCTGCCCCTGCCCCCTGGCCGTCCGACGCCCTTCGGCCCCATTCGTGGCCTGCCTACCACGGTACTGATCGCGCCGGATGGCACGATCGCCCGCACGCATCTTGGCGCCATTACCCACGACACCCTCGAACGCTACATGCGCGAGTGGTGTGCCACCCCCGCTGGAAAGGAGAGCAAGGCATGTCGCTGAACACCGTAAGGCGCCTGATAGGCGCCTTTTTTATGATCCTTATGCTGGTATCGACTCCGCTGATGGCGACGGAGGGCGGCTTCTTCGACGAGAGCTTTGGCAACCTCAAGGAGGAGCTGGCCGCCGCGAAGGCTGAGGGCAAGGCCGGCGTGTTCTTGTTCTTCGAGATGGAGGAATGTCCCTTCTGCCATAAGATGAAGACCACCGTCTTCAGCCAGCCGGAGGTGCGCGACTACTTCAAGCAGCATTTCCGCATCCTCAGCATTGATATCAACGGCGATGTTGAGCTGGTCAATTTCAAGGGCCAGAACACCACCCAGAAGAAGTTCGCCTTCGAGGAGTACCGCGTGCGTGCTACCCCGGTGATGGGCTTCTTCGACCTGGAGGGCAATCTCGTCGTCAGATACACCGGGCCGACCAAGGATGCCAAGGAGTTCATGTTACTCGGCGAATATGTTGTTAGCGGGGCCTATAAGCAGCCGAATATGAACTTCACCGTCTACAAGAAGAGCAAGGGACAGTGAGGGTCATGAAGCTTCGGTATGCATGGTTGCTGGCCGGTGTGTTTGCCAGTCCCTGCCTGACGGCGGCCCCGCTACCGCAGCCGCTCACGCTCGCGGAGGCCCTCCGGCTGGCCCAGGATGAAGGGCATTACGACCTTGCGTTGCGCACGGCGGAGCTTGAGGTGGCCCGCGCCGGCCTGCGTATGGCGCAGGGCGAGCGCGATTTCACCCTTGGATTCGAGGGACGCCTGCGCTACGTTGACCCGCCCGCCCAGAACCTCAACCAGGAGCACAACGATAGCGCGGCCCTGCTGGTGGCGCGCAAGCGCCTGTACGACTTCGGCCGTGGTGCTGCGCTCGAGCAGGCCGCGCAAGCCGTGATCGAGGGCGAGAAGCAGCGCCTGGAGTTCGCGCGCGAGCAGCGCAAGATTGACGTGCTGCGCGCTTTTTATGATGTGCTGCTGGCCGACATGGGCTACACCGTGGCCAACGAGCGCATGGCGATCGTCTACGTCGATTACGACAAGCAGCGGGACCGCTTCGAGCTCGGCCAGATTT
>JARJMX020000159.1 GCA_029335925.2 Gammaproteobacteria bacterium | reverse complement strand
TCATGCCCGATGGCAGCATCAACGAGCACTTCTGTCTGTCCGACTTGCGCGGTCACTACGTTGTGCTGTTTTTCTGGCCACTTGATTTCACCTTCGTCTGTCCGTCCGAGATCATCGCCCACGACAACCGCATCGCACGCTTCAAAGAACTGAACGTGCGGGTGGTTGGTGTGTCGATCGATTCGCACTACACCCACTACGCTTGGCGCAACACCCCAGTAGAGAAAGGCGGTATCGGTCCAGTGAAGTTCCCACTGGTCGCCGATATCAAGCATGAAATCACTCGTGCTTACGGTGTGGAACATCCGGATGGCGTTGCCCTACGCGCCTCCTTCCTAATTGACCGCGAGGGCGTCGTACAGCACCAGGTGGTGAACAACCTGCCACTGGGGCGCGAAGTGGATGAAATGATCCGCCTGGTCGAAGCGCTCCAGTACACCGAACAGCACGGCGAGGTCTGCCCGGCCGGCTGGCGCAAGGGCCAGGCCGGCATGAAAGCCACCGCCGAAGGGGTGGCCGAGTACCTGGCCGACCACGCCCGCGAGCTGTAATCGCACACCTTCAGCCGGAACGGCCTAGTGCGCTCCCTCCTCAGCGCATTGGGCAAGCCGGCTTTTTTCTTCTGCCCCAGTGGGCACGGTGAACATGAGGCCCCAAGCCCTGTGATCTCCGTGCCCACTGTGGCTAAATAACACCATCACGAATCTGCTGGAGCACTTCGCTATGAGTCAGTCCAACCATGCCCGCCTGATCATCCTCGGTTCCGGCCCCGCCGGTTACACCGCCGCGGTCTATGCCGCGCGCGCCAACCTCGAACCCATGCTAATCACCGGCCTGCAGATGGGCGGCCAGCTCACCACCACCACTGAGGTGGATAACTGGCCGGGCGATCCGCATGGGCTCACCGGTCCAGCCCTGATGGAGCGCATGCGCGAACATGCTGAGCGCTTCAATACCAAGATCGTGTTTGACCATATCCACACTGCCGATCTGAGCCAGCGTCCGTTCCGCCTTGTGGGCGACTCCGGCGCGTACACCTGTGACGCCCTGATCATCGCCACCGGGGCCAGCGCCAAATATCTCGGCCTGCCGTCGGAGGAGGCGTTCAAGGGCCGCGGCGTGTCCGCCTGCGCCACGTGCGACGGCTTCTTCTACCGCGGCCAGGATGTATGCGTGATCGGCGGCGGCAATACCGCGGTGGAGGAGGCGCTCTACCTCTCCAACATCGCCCGCCATGTGCACGTCATCCACCGCCGCGACAAGTTCCGCTCAGAAAAGATCTTGGCCGACAAGCTGGAGGCCAAAGCCAAGGAAGGCAACGTGACCATCCATTGGCACAGCGAGACGGACGAAATCTTAGGCGATGAGTCCGGCGTGACCGGCATCCGCATCAAGAACGTCCATACTGGGGAAAAAACCGACATCCCGCTCACGGGCGTATTCGTCGCCATCGGCCACACCCCGAACAGCAGCATCTTCGCGGGCCAGTTGGAAATGAAGGACGGCTACATCAAGGTTAAAGGTGGCACCGAGGGCAACGCCACCGCCACCAGCGTTCCGGGCGTGTTCGCCGCGGGGGATGTGGCCGACCACATCTACCGCCAGGCCATTACCTCGGCCGGCAGCGGCTGCATGGCCGCGCTGGATGCCGAGCGCTTCCTCGAGGGCCAGTAAGCCGTGGACCTCGGCGCGGCCTTAACTATTGCCCTGCTCGCCGCCCTCCTTAGCCAGGCTTGGGCGCTGCGCATCCGTCTGGGGGCGCAGGTCCACTGGCTGGTGGCTGCGCTGATGCTCAATGCCATGAGCTTGCCGGCGGCCATCCTGCTCTTGGGCGACGCCCGCGAGGGACTGGGCCTGCTTGCGGGCTTTGGCGCCGTACTGACCTCCAGCGCGGCGGGGCTTGGGGCCCTGATTTGGCTGTACCGCATGGAGCGTCTCCAAAAAATGGAGGAGCGCCCCACGGACCATGGATGACATCAACCTGGGACTCGCCCTCGCCGGCCTGCTCCTGCTGATCGGCATGCAGCGCATGCAGGCACGGCGGCAGGCCTTCGCCTGGTTCGCCACCGGTCTTGCTGTTGCCATTCTGGCCCCGCTCACCCTCGGGGGCGGCGAAAATCAGCTCATGCTGCTGGCTGCTCTCGGTCTCGGCGTAGCGCTCGCGCTCATCCTTGGCCTGACCGCAAGCATGGCGGACCTCGCCGCCCGTCTAGCCCTGCTGCATGGCCTGACCGGCGCGGCCACCGCGCTGATCGCAAGCCTTGCCCTCATCGAGCGCCTGCTCGAACCGGGGCTGCCGCTCGGGCTGGCCTGCCTGGCGATCCTGCTCGGGGCCTTTTCCGCCGCCGGTGCGACCGTAACCCATGCACGCCTGGCCAATCTGCTACCCCAGGTCTGGCGTCATATCAGCCAAGCCGGCGCGGGTATCCTGCTGCTGACTGCAACCCTCGGCCTTGGCGTCATCCTGGCCCTTGGGCTGCGCGAAGGCCCTGCTTGGTTATTGCTCTTTCTCAGCCTCGCAGCAGCTTCGGGGCTGACCTTCACCCTGCCACTGGCCGAGCGCGAGGCGCCTCTGGCCGCCTCGCTGTTCGGTTCGTTGTCCGGGCTCGCCCTCGCCCTGCTCGGGGCGGCCCTCGACCTGCCGCCGTTGGTGGCCACCGGCATCCTCTCGGCCGGCCTCACTCTGCTCCTTAGCCTGCATTTGAGTCGCAGCGTCCGGTTACCGCTACGACGGCTGCTGTGGGGAGCCCCGCCGGCGAGAGATGAGGATGTTTTCCACCCCGTCCATCCCATGGAGGCCGAGGATGTGGTGGAGCGCCTGCGTGCAGCACGTGAGGTACTGCTGATCCCATGATTTGGCTGCATCGCGGCAGAGGCGTGCGGCGCACTGATCGAGCTGGGGCGGCGCATGGAGGCGCGCGGTACGCACGTACGGCTGCTCGCCCACCCCCTTGCCGGCCGCCTGCCTGGCCAACTGCCCCTGCTGCTGCGTGAAGCCGGCGCCCCCACCGAATGGCTGATCGAATGCTGGCCCCAAGAGGCGGACACGCCGGAGATAACCCTCACCATCGGTGCACACGACCTGATCAACCCCAAGCTGGCGCGCCCGGGCCTCCCCGACCTGTGCCGCGCATCGAGTCAGGGGCACGAGGTCATCCTGCTGATGAAGAGCCTGACCGGCTTTTCCGGCTCAAGCAACCCACTGCTGACCCAGCCGCATGTCCATCTCTGGCAGGAGGATGCCCGGACAGGACTGGAGCGGCTGAACGCCCTGCTGCGGCAGGAATGAGCACGCCACGCGCCGATCTGCTAGAGGCGTTCAAGCGGACGATCTACCGTGTCTATCTGCCCGGTTACACCCTCGATCTTTGCATCGGAACCCATCTCCCTCAGCTCGACGTCTTGCTGCTCACCCTCGGAGCGCGCCGCTGGATCGTCTTCAGCCCGTGCAATCCGGGGGCCCGCCTGCTGGACCCGGAAACCAACATGGCCCGCATGACCGCCCTGCGGGAAAACTTAGACAGCGAAGGACTGCGCCACTTCCCGGCCGAAGGCATCCCGCCCGAAGGTGAGGACTGGCCACCGGAGCCTAGCCTGCTGATTCTGGATGTCCCCCAGAGGCAGATTGCACGCTGGGCCCACCGTTTCGGCCAGCTGGCCTGGGTCGCTGGCGAGCTCGGTCAGCCCGCCGAGCTGGTCTGGTCGTCGCTGCCTAAGGTGTGACTGAGATCATCGAGCGACAAAGAAAAGGCCGGGACATAGCGCTGCATGAAGTCGCGCACCGCCGGCAGCTCGGCGTAAAAGGATTCGATCTTGGCCCGCAGGACGGCCTCGGCGCGGCGAAACTCGGGGTTGCCAGCCTGCGCCTCCTCCAGGCATTTCAGATAGCCGGCGAGACTGTCCGCCGCCTTGACCAGCCGCTGCTCGGCGGGGCACTGCCGGGCACTGTCCAGCAGCGGCGCGTAGTCCTCGCGCAAATCCTCCGGCAGCAGTTCGAGCAGACGGCGCTCGGCCTGCCGCTCGAGTGCCTTGTAGGCCTCGCGGATCGCCGCATTGCCGTACTTGACCGGGGTGGGCAGATCACCGGTCAAGATCTCGCTGGCATCGTGGAGCATGCCTAACACGGCGACGCGGTCGGCATCGAAGGCACCGCCATGGTGGCGGTTGCTGATCAGCGCCAGGGCATGGGCGATGATGGCCACCTGCAGGCTGTGCTCCTGGACGTTCTCCGCGCGCGTGTTGCGCATCAGACCCCAGCGCTGGATCAGCCGCATCCGGGCAAGCATGGCAAAAAATGGGCTGGGCGGGCTCACGCCTCCACCTCCCAATCCCCCACCACGAGGTTGCGCCCACGCCTCTTGGCGGCATAGAGCGCACGGTCGGCCCGCTCAAGCAGGTCTTTGAGCGGGATGAAATAATCCGGGCCACTGGAGGAGACCCCCACGCTGACCGAGACGAAGCTGCGGGTGGGATGAGGCAGCCGAAGATCGGCCACCTGCAGCCGAAGTAGCTCACCCAGTGCCCAGGCATCCGTCGAGCTTGCCCCCTCGAGCAAGACTGCGAACTCCTCGCCACCAAGACGGGCCGCCATGTCCAAGGGGCGCCGCGCACACTCACCGATCACTTCCGCCACCTTACGCAGCAGCTCGTCGCCGGCTTCGTGCCCCCACTGGTCATTGACCTGCTTGAAATAATCGATGTCGATCAGCAGCACTGCCATGGGCTGCCGCAGACGCTGGGACTGGCGCACCAAGAGCTGGAAATGCTCGTTGAAGGCATAACGATTGAACAACCCGGTCAGCGCATCACGGGTGGCCTGCTCATACAGCTTGGCGCGTATCGCCTCCAGGTCCAAGCGCTGCTGCATCTCCGCATGCATACGGGTTTCCAGATAGGCAAGACCAAAGGCGGCAAAAAAGATCAGGGTGATCAGCCCTCCCACCCGCAAAGCAATGTATTGCCACTGGACGCGCCAGTACTCGGGGCGCGCCCGCATCACCAGGCTCCACTCCAGAGGGTTAGCATCAAGATCGGCGTAGGCCAGGCGATCCGGGATGGTGGAGACCTTCTCGCTGGGCACCAGCAGACCCTCGATACCGTTGAGGCTAAGCACCTGCATCACCCGCGCCAAGGGGGTGAAATCACGGTTAATCAAAACCACCCACGCCTCCCCCCCAGCATCCTTGAAAGGTATGCTCAAACCGAGCGGAGCGCCCGGGCGATCGAGTAACAAACGCGGCTGCTGTCCAGCCCAGGCTTGGCAATCCCTCTGCCAGAAGCTCGGCAAGTGGATATCGCAATCAGTAAGGGGGAAAAACGACATCGCATGATAACCTGGAAACCAGGCTTGCAACAGCTTGGCCAGCTCGTTCATTTGCTGCGGTTGATCTGCAACACGCAACAGCTCTTCGACAAAATCCGGATAGACATGGGCAAAGAGCTGAGCCTGATGCTGGATACGCCAATATTCCCGATTAAGTAAATCCACGCCATAGTTGAGCGAGGTGGACGCCAGCTCGAGCTGCGCTTGGCGGAAGTGACGCCAATCCTGCCAACCAAGCCCCAAGGCTAAGACCATGAGCATGAACGCCCCCGTGCCGATGAGGACA
>JARJMX020000154.1 GCA_029335925.2 Gammaproteobacteria bacterium | reverse complement strand
GGGTACGGCCCTCGCGAATCCTCTGGGCAAGAGGCCGCAAGGCCGGATGTGATGGTCATCGACACGCTCGGCGAGCTGATGGATTTCTATGCCGCAAGCGATATCGCCTTCGTCGGCGGCAGTCTGGTGCCGCACGGTGGCCACAACCCGCTGGAGCCTGCCGCGCTGGGGCTACCGGTGCTGACCGGGCCGCATGTCCACCATTTCAGCGAGGTGTTTGCCGCCATGCGCGCCACGGAAGCGGCACGGGAAGTCATGGATGCCCACGCGCTGGGGATGGCGGTGACCGAACTGCTGGGAGAGGCCACCCTGCGGCGGTCCATGGGCGAGGCTGGTGCAACGTGGCTGGCCGCGCATCGCGGCGCGCTGAAGCGGCTGGTCGCGCGGCTGGAGTTCCTTGCAGGAGCGCCGCCTCCTGCGTGATGACGAGCGTGGCGAGCGGCCCGAGGGCGGGCCTCCTATGCGTAGGGGGATCGCTCGCCCGTCGGGCGGGTCTTGAAGCGGCGGTGCAGCCAGAAATAGTCTTCAGGACGGTGACGGGTGAAGCGTTCGATCAGGGCGTTATAGACCGTAGCATCCTGCAGCGGATCACCGCTTGGGATCTTTGGCACGGGCACAAGATGCATGACGTAGCCCTTGGCCTTAGGCAAGCGCTCGGGATAGGTGAATATCACCTTGGCCCTGGAACGCTCAACGATCTTGGAGGTGAGAGCAAGGGTCGCGGTTGGCACACCGAAAAACGGGGCGAACACGCTTGCCTCCGGACCAAAATCCTGATCCGCGCCATACCAGCAGATGCCGCCCTCCTTAAGCACCTTGAGCAGGCCGCGCAGGTTATCGTTGGAAATCAGCTCACCAAAGTAGCGCGCCCGCCGCGCGCGCATCACCGCATCGAAGTGCGGATTCTTGGCCGCCTTGTACACGGTGTTCATCGGAACCTTTAACGCCATCAGCCGCCCCCCGATCTCCAGTGCGGTGAAGTGCGCGCCGAGCAGCAGCACGCCCTGGCCCGCGGAGCGCGCGGCTTGGAGATGCTCCAGTCCTTCATAGCGTACCCAGCCCGCCAGTCGCTCCGGGGCGCCCCACCAGGCGATGCCCCCCTCGATCAGCCCCATGCCTGCGGAAGCGAAGCTTGCCCGTTCAAGCCGATGCCGCTCCGCCTCGCTCATACCGGGGAAACACAATTCAAGGTTCCAGCGAACGATCTGCCGTCGGCGGGGGAGGATGGCCCAGGCGAGCAGACCCAACCCTCGACCCAAGGCCTGGGCCATCGGAAGCGGCAGGCGCGCAGCCAGCCACAGCAGCCCCAGGCCGAGAGCGAGCGGCCATTGGCGTGGATCGAGCCAGGCGGTCAGGGAAGACATGAGGCGGTCAGCATGAAAAATGCGAAGGGTTCATGCGGGACAGGGTGGAATCCATCGATTCCACCCTTCGGGTGTCGCCTGGCCTCCCGGATAGCTCAGCGCAGCGCCTGCTGCTGCAGGGCCTCAAGATCAGCCAGCTGGAGCGTCCCAGCGGCGCGCTTAAGGCGCAGGGTGGCGAGCAGGTAGTCGTAGCGGGCGTTGAACAGGTTACGCCGCGCCTGGGTAAGCAAGGTCTGGGCGGTAATAACATCGACGATGGTGCGGGTACCCACCTCGTACCCCGCCTCATTGGCGGCAAGTTGGGTCTCAGCGGACTTCACCCCTTGCTCGAAGGCCTCGATCTCGCTGATCTTAGAGGTCACCGCCCGGAAGGCATCGCGGGTGGCACGCACGGCATCGCGACGGGTGGCCTCGTAGCTATCCTGCGCCTGCTGGAAACGGTAGGTCGCCTCACGCGAACGCGACTCAACCCCGCCACCCGCGTACACCGGCACATTCAGCTGCACGCCCACGCGGGTATCGTAGTTCTCCAGCGGGATGCCGGCGAACTGGGTGTCCTGGTAGCCGTAGGAGGCATTCAAGCTGACCGTGGGATAGTGCCCGGAACGCTGTTTCTCGATTTCTTTCCGGGCGATATCCAGCCCCATGCGGGCGCTCTGCAGGGCCAGGTTCTGCTCCTCGGCAAACTTCACCCAGGCAGCGGGGTCGACCGGATCGGGATGGGCGGTGGCCAGATCGGCGCGCACGTCATCCAGGCTCGCCACCTCCTGCACGGTCAGCACCCGCAGGGCCTCGCGGGCATTGGCGAGATTGGCCTCGGCACCGATCCGGCGGGCAAGGGACTGATCACGCGCGGCGCGCGCATCGGCCAGATCAGTGATAGCGATCAGGCCCACCTCGAAGCGTTTCTCGGTCTGCGCCAGGCGACTCTCATTGGCGGCAAGCTCGGCTTCAGCGAGGCGTAGCTCTGCCTGTGCGCGCAGAACGGCGAAATACGCCTCGGAGGCACGCAGCAGCAGTTCCTGCTGGCTATTGGCGAAGTCGAGATCGGCCTGACGGGCGATGAGATTAGCCTGATCCTGGGCGGTGAGCCGGGCGCGGTCGAACAGCGGCTGGCTGAGGCTTACGGTGTAGTTCGTGCTGGAGAAGCTGCCAGTCCGCGCCGACAGGTTGGGGTAGTCCAGCCAGTCCCGAGTCAGGCCGGCATTGAGAACAAGGTTCGGCAGGAGTTGGGCGCGGGCCTGCGGATAAGCCTCGCGCGTGGCAAGGCGGGCCTGGGCGGCAGCACGCAGGTTGGCATCGTTCTGCTCGGCCAGGCGATAGACTTCCACCAGACCTTCGGCGTGGGCGGTCATCGCCCAGCCCAGGAGCAGCATTCCTGACAGGGGCAGAGATGTTCGCATGATCGGGCCTCCTTAGGCCGCCCTTTCAGCCTGCGCTCAGAAGATGAAATTCGGTTTGGGCTCGGCGTGAATGAGATGCGGCAGGCAGGTTTCGAACAAGCTCTCGCAGGCCCAGCGATCCTCGCCCTCGCGGGTGATCAGCAGGGCCTGCATGATGGGGGCTTCGCCAACGATGACGAACAGACGACCACCGTCATTGAGCTTGAGCCGGTAACTTTCGGGCACCTCCGCCATGGCACCGGTGATGGCAATCACATCGTAGCGCTTGCCGTCATCCCAGCCGGCGCTGGCATCGCCCGTCGCTAGGGTGACACCTGACAAGCGAGCGCGTGCGGCTTCAGTGAAATCCGGGAAGATGTCCACACTGGTCACCTGCCCGCCCATATGCGCCAGGCAGGCGGCTGTGAAGCCGGTACCTGTGCCAATCTCCAGTACCTGCTCGCCGGGCTGCACGGCCAGCGCCTGCAACATGCGCCCCTCCACCACCGGCGGCATCATCACCTGCTCATGGCCGATCGGCAGCATCATGTCGGAGAAGGCCTGGGCGCGCAATGCAGGCGGTACGAACTCCTCACGGCGCAC
>JARJMX020000148.1 GCA_029335925.2 Gammaproteobacteria bacterium | reverse complement strand
ATGGAGGACGGGGTCCGCATGCGGAGGCTCGTCCTGCAGCGTGCCGTCATCGCCGGTCTGATCTGTGTTCTTCTGCTTGGCGCGGTGATCGCACGCGTGGTCTGGCTGCAGGTCACCGCGCACGAGCGTTTCGCCAGTCTGGCCGAGCAAAATCGGACGCGCATCGAACCCATTCCGCCCGCACGCGGCCTGATCTACGACCGCAATGGTGTGGTGTTGGCTGACAATGCCCCCGCCTTCCAGGTCGAGCTTATCCCCGAGCAGGTGCCGGATATGGAGACCACCCTCCAGCGTCTGGCCACGTTGCTTGCGCTGGATGAATCCGAGCTTGGGCGTTTCCGCAAGACTCTCAAGGCTAGTCGTTCCTTTGACAGTATCCCTCTTAAGCTCAACCTCACCGAGGAAGAGGTGGCCCGGCTGGCCGTCGAGCGTCCGCGCCTGCCGGGTGTGGAAGTGCAGGCTCGTCTGACGCGCGTCTATCCTCAGCGGGAGAAGGTTGCGCATGTGGTCGGCTATGTTGGTCGGATCAACGAGCGTGACCTTGCGAGTATCGACCGGGAGGCTTACCGCGGCACCTCGCATATTGGCAAGACGGGGCTGGAACGGTTTTACGAGGATCGCCTGCACGGCGAGGTTGGTTACCGCAAGCTCGAGGTCGATGCCCACGGCCGTACCCTGCGGGTGCTGGAAGAGGTGCCGGCTACGCCAGGCGAAGATATCCATCTGACCCTCGATCTGCGCCTGCAGGAGGTGGCCGAGGCTGCGCTTGGGGACTACCTCGGCGCGGTGGTTGCCTTGGACCCGCGCAATGGAGAAGTACTAGCCTTTGTCAGCAAGCCGGGGTTCGATCCCAATCTATTCGTCAATGGCATCCGCAGTGGGGACTACAAGGCGCTGCTTGAGAATCCCGACCGGCCTCTGTTTAATCGGGCCCTGGCGGCGGCTTATCCGCCGGGGTCGACGGTCAAGCCGCTGATGGGGCTGGCGGGCCTTGAGTACGGCCTGATCACGCCCGAGTTCCGCATGTTCGCCGGTCCTTATTATCAGCTACCGAACGACAGCCATCGTTACCGCGACTGGAAGAAAACTGGGCACGGCTGGGTCGATCTCGATCGGGCCATCGCTCAGTCCTGCGATGTGTATTTCTACGACCTGGCGCATCGCATGGGCATCGATCGCATGCACGAGTTTTTTACCCGCTTCGGCCTCGGCCGACCGACCGGCATTGACCTGCCGGGCGAGGCTTCTGGGCTCGTACCCTCGCGCGCCTGGAAGAGGATGGCGAGAGGACAGTCGTGGTACCCAGGGGAGACCCTGATCGCAGGCATCGGGCAGGGGTACATGTTGGCGACGCCGCTGCAGCTTGCGCAGATGGTGGCGACCCTGGCCCAGCGCGGCCAACCGGTGCGGCCGCATCTTGCCAAGGATGCCGTGGTCGAGCCCCTGGAGCCCATCGTGCTGCGTAAGGCGGCCTATTGGGATGCGGTGCTGGCGGGCATGGAGCATGTGATCAATTCCGATTACGGCACGGCCAAGGCCATTCGCGGCGGGCCTTATCGCATGGCTGGCAAAAGCGGCACGGCACAGGTTTTTACCGTGAAGCAGAGCGAGACCTATGACGAAAAGAAGATCTCGCGCAAGCTGCATGACCATGCGGTATTCATCGGCTATGCTCCGGTGGAGGCACCGGTGATCGCGGTGGCGGCCTTTGTCGAGAACGGTCGGCACGGCTCAAGTACGGCCGGGCCGATCGTGCGCCGAGTTATCGATGCCTGGTTGTTGAAGGATTTTGCGCTCAAGGCGGCGGCGACCGATAAGCAGGGGGAGGGCGACTGATGTCGATACTGCGTGAGGGCTGGAACCGCGCACAACAGCCCTACCGCGAGGAAAAAGGGGTGCTATTCCGCTGGTTGTGCCTGGACCCCTGGTTACTATTCGCCTTGCTCCTTTTGCTCGGGGTCAGTGTGGTGACAGTGTACAGCGCCTCCCATCAAAGCCTGCAGCAGCTCACCAGCCTGGGTATGCGCATCGGCCTCGGCCTTGCGTTGATGCTGATCATGGCGCGTATTCCGCCGCGTATCTATCAGTTCTGGTCGCCCTGGCTGTTCGGGGTGGGGCTCGTCTTGTTATTCGCGGTCGATCTGTTCGGCCACATTGGCAAGGGGGCTCAGCGCTGGCTGGACCTCGGCTTTGTCCGTTTCCAGCCGTCCGAGATCATGAAGCTCGCGGTGCCAATGATGACGGCTTGGTATCTGGTCCACCGGCCGCTGCCGCCGCGTCCTCTCGATGTACTGGTGAGTCTGGTGCTGGTGATAGTACCAATGGGACTGATCATACTCCAGCCCGATCTCGGCACCGCTCTGCTGGTGGGGGCGGCGGGCATCTTCGTGCTGCTGCTCGCGGGCCTATCCTGGCGCTATATCGTCGGCGGGCTCGTGGCCTTGGCTGCGATCATCCCGGTGATGTGGAACTTTGTCATGCACGACTACCAGCGCCAGCGGGTGCTGACCCTGCTGGACCCGGAGGCCGATCCACTCGGCGCCGGCTACCACATCATCCAGTCGAAGATCGCCATTGGCTCCGGTGGCGTGTTCGGCAAGGGTTGGCTCAATAGCACTCAGGCCAGTCTGAATTTTCTCCCGGAAGGACATACTGATTTCATTTTCGCGGTATTTGCTGAGGAATTCGGCCTGATCGGAGTGCTGTTGCTCCTTGCTTTATACCTGTTCATCGTTCTGCGTGGTCTCATCATCACCGTCAACGCCCCGAGCATTTACGGGCGTTTGCTCGCAGGCAGTCTGAGCCTCAGTTTTTTCGTTTACGTATTTGTCAACACCGGCATGGTGACTGGCCTCTTGCCCGTCGTTGGTGTGCCGCTGCCGTTGGTCAGCTACGGTGGGACGGCTATGGTGACCCTCATGGTGGGTTTCGGTATGCTCATGTCCATCCATAGTCATCGACCCTTCCTCGCCAGGCGATGAACATGCATCGATTGCTTCCGATCGTGTTGATCCCCGCCGTCATGACGAGCTTGCTGGCGAGCTGTGCCGTGCTGGCGTCTCAGGGCTTCGCTGGGCGTGATGACGTACGGGCCTTTGCGCGTGAGATCAGCGAGCGCAACGGCCTGGACGAGGCGGAAGTGCGTGCGGCTCTAGCCTTGGTGCGCCCCCAACCTTCCATCATCGAGGCCATGAGTCGGCCGACCGAAGCCAAGCCGTGGTATCAGTACCGGCCGATCTTCCTCACCGAGAAACGCATCGCAGATGGGGCTAAGTTCTGGCGTGAGCATGCCGATAGGCTTGCGCAGCTTGAGCGGCAATATGGCGTGCCGGCCGAGATCCTGGTCGCCATTGTCGGCGTAGAGACCGACTACGGGCGCAATGTGGGCCGCTATACCGTGCTCGATGTGCTCGCTACCCTGGCCTTCGACTATCCGCCGCGCGCCTCTTTCTTCCGCAAGGAGCTGGAACAGTTCTTCCTCCTGGCTAGGGATGAAAAGATGCCGCTCACTGAAGTGAAAGGCTCCTATGCCGGCGCGATGGGCATGCCGCAGTTCATGCCATCGAGTTACCGCAACTTCGCGGTTGATGGCGATGGTGATGGCCGCCGCGACCTTTGGTCGAGTATCGATGACGTGCTGGCGAGTGTTGCCAACTACTTCGTGCGCCACGGTTGGCAACCGGGGGGCGAGGTAGCCTGGCCGGTCGAGCTGGCCGAGCCGGCGCGCCTGGAGAGCTTGGTGAACCGTGGACGCGATCTTGCCGCCAAGACCAGCCTGGGTGAGTTACGCAAGGCCGGCGTATCGCTGCCGCCGGGCGATGATGCTACGCCTGCCATGCTGATCCCTTTCCGGGAGGAGGCAGGTGAGACCTTCTGGGTTGGCCTGCCCAACTTCTACGTCATCACCCGTTATAACCACAGCGCGCACTACGCCATGGCCGTCTGGCAGTTGGCGCAGGCGATCCGTGAGCGGGTCAAGATTATGGAGACCCAGGGGATATGAGAAGATCCGTTATCTCTTGGTACCCGCTCGTTTGGGTAGTCAGCGTGGCGGTGGTGTTGTCGGGCTGCTCCAGCACGTCGGTCGTGCGGGACGCCGTCCCTCGCCCCGAACCCTACAGCAAGTATGGCAACCCGGACTCCTACGAGGTGCTCGGTCAGCGCTATGAGGTGATGAAGGACAACCGCGGCTATCGAGAGACGGGTATCGCCTCCTGGTATGGCCCTGGTTTTCACGGCAAGCGCGCCTCAGCAGGTGAGCTGTATGACATGTACGCGATGACCGCGGCGCACAAGACCTTGCGCATTCCCTGCTACGTCGAGGTGACGAACCTCCAGAACGGCAAGCGAGCCGTGGTGCGGGTGAACGATCGAGGCCCCTTCCATGACAACCGCATCATCGACCTCTCTTATGCCGCGGCGCAGAAGCTTGGCCTGATTGAGTCAGGCACGGCCTTAGTCGAGGTGCGACATCTTGATGTGGATCAGCCGCCACCCCAGCAGCCGGACGATGCCCCCGTTCAGCTCGCCACCCCGGTGCCGGAGTGGGGGCGTAACGTCTTTTTGCAGGTGGGTGCCTTTGCCGACCCCAATAATGCTGAACGTTTGCGCCTACGCTTGGCCTCGGCCCGCATCGACCAAGTCAATGTTACCCGCCGTCCCGATGGTCTGCACCGCGTTCGGATTGGCCCCCTTGGTTCGGTAGAGCAGGCGGATGAGCTCGCCCGCCAGCTTGATGGGTTAGGGGTCTATGGTCGGCATATCGTGGTGGATTGAGCGCTCAGCCATTTCGCGGCCGCCCCCTCGGCGCTTATGGTCGGGGGCAGGGCGGTGTGGTTCCTTTCAGCATGCCCCGCCGTGGGCTTTTTAACCATGGTGGCGGTGGGGTTGAGTGCAGGCACGACTCTAGTTGCCTGTGGTCATAGATTCTAAGTATATTAGCGCCAACTAATTTATGCGCGCCGCGCAAGCAGTGCGAGAAGGATCCAATAAACATGAGTGAGAAACACGCCCTCCGGCCCTTGGTTCTCGGTGTAACGCTCGCGATGCTGGGACAAGTCGCGCAGGCTGAGACCTTGAACCTCCAGCAATGTGTCGAGCGTGCGCTGAGCCAGAATCCGGACATCGAGATCAGCCAAGCGCAAATCGGTCAGGCCCAAGCGGCCGTGCGTCAGGCTGAAGCTAACCACCTCCCGAAGGTGAACCTATCGATGACGGGGACCTACACCAACGATGCCCTCAACGCCTTCGGCCTCAAGCTGAGTCAGCGCCAAGCTACCTTTGGTGACTTCGGTGCCGGTGAATTCAATCCGGCCAATCCCACAGTCCTTTCGGTTGCTCCGCATGATCTCAATCATCCGGGGGGGATGGGCAATATCAACACCCGCATCGAGGTGCTGGTGCCGGTCTACAACGGCGGCATGGTCGAAAGCTACGTGCGCCAGGCACGCGCCTACACCCGTGCGGCCCAGGCGGGCGATGCTCATGCGCGGCAAATGTTGATTAAGAATGTCTTGATGGCCTACCAAGGGGTGCATACAGCACGTGCCTATGTAAAGGTGGCCGAGCAGGCGAAGGCGGCTGCTGAGGAGTACGTGCGTATCACAGATCGCTTGTTGCAGCAGGGCATGGCGGTCAAGAGTGATGTTCTGACGGCTCAGGTCCATCTGGATGATGTGAAGTTGCAGCTTGCCCGCGCACGCAACACGGAGGCCGCTGCGCTTGACCAGTTGCACCTGTTGCTCGGTATGCCCCTGGAAGCCCCCCTTGATGTCGGCCCAGAGTTCGTGCCGCAGCCGCTGTTGGGGGAGGTGTCTGAGCTGCAGCAAAAGGCGAAGGATGCTCATCCTGCTCTGCAAGCCTTGCGTCATCAACTGGAGGGCATGAGCGCCAATGTCGACGTCGCTCGGGCTGGCTTGTTACCACAATTCAATATCCTGTTGCGCCAGGACTGGAACGACAAGACGTTCGGCTTTGAGTCATCCTCCTACACCGTAGCTGGCGTGTTGTCCTGGAATGCCTTCGATGCCGGTGGTACCAGCGCTGCTGTGGATCGAGCTCAGGCTGCGCGCATCGAAACTGCGGCCAAACTACGGCAGGCGGAGGAAGGCATCCAGTTTCAGGTGCGTGAAGCGCAGCGCAAGGCGCATGAAGCCGATGAAGCCGTGGCCGCACGTCGTTTGGCGGTCGAACAGGCTGAAGAGGCCCAGCGTTTGGTAAAAAAACGTTATGAAAATGGGCTTGCGACCATCATTGAACTCTTGGCTGCGCAGACTCAACTTGACAAGGCTCAAGCGGATCTGGTCGCCGCCCGTTACGAGCAGGTGGTCCAGCGCGCTGAGCTCAAGCGCGCCGTTGGCCTGCTCTCGGTCGAACAACTCTAAGGACTATGTCATGCGCAACTCATTCGTTTTGAAGGTTAAGCCCTTTATTTTGTCGCTGACGGTGCTGGTGGCAGGCTGTGGGAAAGAGGTTACCCCCCCTACGGTGCAACCTGCGTCAGCGCGTGAAATGCGCGCGAGCGTTGTAGAAATCCGTCCGGTTGATATGGCGGTGCAAATTCCTATCGCGGGTAGTGTCGTTGCTCAGGACGCGGTCAAAGTAACCTCGCGTGTGATGGGCTACATCCGCGATTTGAATGTCATCGAAGGACAAACCATCAAAAAAGGCGAGCTTTTGTTTGTCATTGACCCTGTGGATGTGCAAGGGGCCGTAGCCCAGGCCGAGCAGGGGTTGGTGCAGGCACAAGCCGCGTTGCGCGATGCGCGTGCTGATTTCGAGCGCTTTGAGCAGCTCTACAAAGATCAGGTTATCAATCGTCAGCAGTACGAGAAGATGAAGCTGAACCTGGAGGTTGCCAAGAGCCGGGTTGCTCAGGCTGAGGCTGGGCTGGCTCAGGCCCGTGGCCAGTTCGCTTACACGCGCGTCGCTGCTCCGATCGATGGGGTAGTCACTGCCAAGCTGGCCAATGAGGGTGATCTTGCAGCGCCGGGGCATCCGATTGTCCTTATCGAAGACGTCTCTCGCCTTCAGGTGCAGACCAGCGTGCCGGAAACCATCTTTCGTCGCCTTCAGCTAGGGATGGTCGTGCAGGTGGAGATCGAAGGGCAGCCTCATCTTCTGACTGCTAAAGTCGCCCGACTCTCGCCAGCAGCTGACCCGATAGCGCATACCTATCCGGTCAAATTGGACGTTGAGGCACCAGGGTTGCGTAGCGGTGTCTTTGCTCGTGTACTGTTCACGCTTGGTACACGCCAAGTCATTTCGGTACCCGAGCGTGCAGTGGTCCAGCGCGCTGGCATCAAAGGTGTCTTCGTTGTCAAAGATGATGGTCTGGCCGAATTTCGCATGGTACGGACAGGATCGCAGGCCGATGGCATGGTGGAGATCATCGCTGGGCTGAAGGTTGGCGAGCGCGTCGTGGTCGAAGGCGCAAGTCAAGTCCTCAATGGTGACAAAATCGTCGTGGATAAGGCGAGCTAAATCATGCAGAACGCAACGCTCCATGATGAAAAAATTGAAAAAATCGAGTTAAACATTGCGGGCAAGCTCGCCCGTATGTTTTTGCATTCCAAAATTACGCTGTTGATCATTATCGCGCTATTCCTTACTGGCCTGCTGGCCCTGGTGGTGACGCCGCGCGAATACAATCCGAAGATCGTCGTCCCAGCCGCGAATATCATCGTGCCCAAGCCTGGCGCCTCTCCGGAGGAGATTCAACAGCTTGTGGTTCAGCCTCTTGGGGCGATCATGAATGCCTTGCCGGGGGTCGACCACACCTATGGCTATTCCACGCATGATTTTGGCGTGGTGACCGTGGCCTTCAAGGTTGGCGAGAACCAAGAAGACAGCTTGGTCAAGCTTTATAACCAGTTGATGCAGAATCTCGACAAGGCTCCGCCGGGCACTCTTCCCATGCCGGCCATCGTCAAGCCGATCAATGTCGATGATGTCCCCATTCTGACTATCGCTCTGACCTCGGCTGAATATGACGAGCAGCAGCTGCGTGAGATCGGGCTGCGCCTGCTCCAACATTTGCGTAATG
>JARJMX020000144.1 GCA_029335925.2 Gammaproteobacteria bacterium | reverse complement strand
GCATCCTGGTCTCGCACGACGTGGCTGAAGCCACGTCGATCGCCGACCGGGTGTATGTCCTCGCCGGCGGCAAGGTCGTGGCGCAGGGCAGCGTGGAGGAGGTGAACGCGAGCGACTCGCCCTGGGTGCGCCAGTTCATGCAGGGCTTGCCGGACGGCCCGGTGCCGTTCCAGTACCCGGCTCCCCCACTGGAGGATGATTTCTTGGTTCGAAGGAGGGATGCATGATTCGCGGATTGGCCCTGCTGGGTCGGCGCGCTCAGGAAGCCCTGGCGCGGCTTGGCCGCCTGCATCTGTTCCTGCTCGCGCTGTTGCCGGCCTTGCCGACGGGGCTGCTGCGTCCGCGCCTGGTGGTCGACCAGCTGTTTACCATCGGCGTGCTGTCGATGCAGATCATCCTCGTCTCCGGCTTGTTCGTCGGTCTGGTGCTGGGGCTGCAGGGCTACAACATCCTCACCACTTTCGGTTCGGCGGAGTCGCTCGGCGTGGTGGTGGCCTTAAGCCTCGTGCGCGAGCTTGGGCCGGTCATCACCGCTCTGCTGTTCGCAGGCCGCGCCGGCTCGGCCATCACCGCTGAGATCGGCCTGATGAAATCCACCGAACAGCTCGCCGGGATGGAGATGATGGCGGTCGACCCGCTCAAGAGAGTCGCCGCGCCGCGTTTTCTGGCTGGTTTTCTGGCCATGCCCCTGCTCGCCGCGCTGTTTTCGGCCATTGGCGTGCTGGGTGGGTATTTCATCGGCGTCGGCCTGCTCGGGGTGGATGCCGGGGCCTACTGGTCGCAGATCGAGTCGCGCGTTGATTTCCACGAGGACATTGTCAACGGCGTGATCAAGAGCCTGGTGTTCGGCGTCGTGGCAATCTGGATCGCGGTGTTTGAAGGCTTCGACTGCGTGCCGACACCCGATGGTGTCAGCCGCGCAACCACCCGCACCGTGGTCAACACCTCGCTCGCGGTGCTCGGGCTCGATTTCATTATGACCGCGTTGATGTTCAACGTGTGAGGGACAGCATGAAGTACGACACAACCATGCGTGACGTTTGGGTAGGGGTGTTCGTGGTCCTGGGGATGGCCGCACTGGTCATGCTCGCCCTTAGGGTCAGCAATCTTGCCAGCCTGTCCAATGATACGGGCTACCGGGTGGTTGCCCAGTTCGACAACATCGGCGGGCTCAAAGTACGCGCGCCGATCAAGCTGGCCGGCGTGGTGGTGGGGCGGGTTGAGTCGATCAGCATCGACCCTGCGACCTTCCGCGCCGAAGTTGGACTGCGCATCGAGAACCGCTACAGCATCTTGCCGAAGGATACCTCGGCCGCCATTTATACCTCCGGGCTTTTGGGCGAGCAGTACATCGGCCTCTTGCCCGGGGCGGAGGAGGCCGTGCTCAAGGATGGCGATCGTATCACCCTGACCCAGTCCTCGATCGTGTTGGAGAACCTGATTGGTCAGTTCCTATACAACAAGGCTGCCGAAGGAGAGAAAAAATGAAAAGGATCAGCAGGGTTGCTTGTGTTGCCTTGATCGGTCTGTCCAATCTGGCCTGGGCCGAGCCCTTGACCTTGGACAAGGCCGTGGAGATGGCCTTGGAGGCCGACCCGCGTATCCGCGAGCGCGAGGCGGTGGTTGAACAGGCTCGCGCCCTGCTCGACGAGGTTAAGGGGCACGGTGGCCTGAGTCTTTCCAGTAACCTCTATCTTTCCGCCACGGAAGCAGTAAAGGGGGGCTTTTTCAAGGAAGGCACCTTGGAGCCGCGCAGTGACGCGGGTGAATTCAAGAATGGTCTCTCTCCTCTGGTTGGTCTGCAGCTGGCGCTGATCAAGCCGCTCTACACCTTCGGCAAACTCGAGCATTACGGCGCGGCTGCCACGGGGAACATTCGTGTCAAGCAGGGCGAAGTGAAGATTGCGCGCGCCCAGACCCAGATGGATGTGCGCCGCGCCTGGTACGGCCTGCTTACCGCACGCGAGAGCCGCGCCTTCCTCGAGGACCTGGATAAACGGGTCGACGGTGCCCTCGAATCCTTCGACCGCCGTGCCGCCAACGGCACCCTGCCGCGTCAGGCCGATCGTTTCGCGCTCGAGGCGGTGAAGGGGCTGGTGGGCCGCTATCTGGCCCAGGCCCGGGCGATCGAGCAGGTGTCGCTGGATGGGCTCAAAACCCTGATTGGCCTGCCACTGTCCGCCACGCTCGAGGTGGCCGATGCGCGGATTGAACCGGTCGCACTGCCTGAGGGCTCGCTCGATGAGATGGTCAAAAAGGCCCTCGCGCAGCGCGCCGAGATGGAGCAGGTCGAAGCAGGGATGGCTGCCCTGCGTGAGATGGTCGAGGCGCGTCGGGCCGAGACAAGGCCCGATCTGTATGCCGCCGTGGTGGGCGATGTGGCCTGGGCTGCGCGTCGCGACAGGCTCGACAACCCCTATTTAACGGACCCTTTCAACCACGCCTACGCGGCGCCGGTGGTGGGCATGCGCTGGAACTGGCAGCCAGGGGTGCAGGATGCACGCATGCGCCAGGCTGAGGCCGAGTTGCGCGCGGTGACGGAGAAGGCCAACCTTGCGCGTATGGGTATCCCTTTCCAAGTGGCAGAGGCCTATCATCGGGCGCGTGGCATGCAGGCCGGGCTGGATCAGCTCAAGAACGGGTATCAGTCTGCGCGGCGCTGGATGGTGGCCAACTTCATCGACATGGAGGCCGGTTCAGCGACCATGGATCAGGTGGTTGAGTCCTTTAAGACCTACGCCACCATGTACGGGGACTATTTGCTCGGCGTGAATGATTACAATATGCAGGTCGCCGCCCTGCGGCAGGCCCTTGGAGAATGGCATCAATGAAATTCCTGTCCGCTGTCTTCGCGGCCTTTCTTGTGCTGATCGCGCCGCTCGCCCACGCCGAGATGGGGCCCGATGAACTGGTGCGCGTCACTTCGGACAAGGTGCTCGAGGCGATCAAGCAGAACCGCGAGCAGCTCAAGAGCGACCCCAAGCTGGTCTACAAGATTGTCGACGAGTTGGTGCTACCGCATTTCGACTTTGAGGTGATGAGTAAGCTGGTGCTGGGGGTCCACTGGCGCCGCGCTACGCCCGCCCAGCAGGCTGAGTTCATCCGTGAGTTCCGCACCCTCCTGGTGCGTACCTATGCCAAGTCCCTGGCCGAGTATGACGAGCAGGGCATCCGCTACCTGCCGATGCGTCTGGAAGCGGATCCGAACGAGGCCACTGTGCGCACCGAGATCCAGCCCAAGGCCGGTCCTCCGATCCCTGTGGATTACCGCCTGCGCAAGAGCGGGACGAGCTGGAAGGTATTCGATATCAGCATCGATGCGGTCAGCTTGGTGACCAACTATCGCACCACCTTTGCGCAGGACATCCAGCGCATGGGCATGGACGGCCTGATCAAGCAGCTCCAGCGTCGTAATGCAGGTGATGCGGCTTGACTGAGTTCACCATCACTCGTGAGGGTGAAACCCTGAGGCTTGCCGGTCCGCTGTACCTTGGCGGGGTGATGCAAGCATTGGAGAAACTGCGGCGTGAGTTGGCTCATGGGTCGGTGACCACGCTCGATCTTGCGGGGGTCAGCGCCTGTGACAGTTCTGCCGTAGCCTTAATTCTCGAGATGCGACGCCAGGGCGTGTCCGTAATCCGCCACATTCCAGCCGATATGGAGGCCATCGTGCGCGCCTGTCAGCTGGAGACGCTGTTTGCGATCGATCCATCGCCCAGCCCTGCGGCCGGGCGTCCGAACCACAACGAGCATTCATGAACAAGCTGCTGATTCGGGGAGGCGTGCCGCTGACGGGCGAAGTGCGCATTTCTGGGGCGAAGAACGCCGTTCTGCCGATCATGGCCGCCGCCCTGGTGGCCGATGCCCCTGTGGTGATCGAGAACGTCCCGCATCTGATGGACGTCACCACCATGATGGAGCTGATCGGCGGCATGGGCGCCCAGCTCATGCTTGGCGACCGCATGAGCATCCATATCGACCCACGCACGGTAGATCGCTATTCCGCACCTTATGAGTTGGTGCGGACCATGCGCGCCTCCATCCTCGTACTCGGTCCGCTGCTCGCACGCCATGGCCAGGCCGAGGTGTCGCTGCCCGGCGGCTGCGCGATTGGTTCGCGCCCGGTGGATGTGCATCTTAAGGGCCTGGAGGCGATGGGGGCTACGATCCGTGTCGAAGGCGGTTACATCCGCGCTACCGCCAAGCGTCTGAAGGGTACGCGCATCGTCATGGACCTCGTGACCGTGACCGGCACCGAAAACCTGCTGATGGCTGCTTGCCTGGCCGAAGGCACTTCGGTGCTGGAGAACGCTGCGCGTGAGCCCGAGATCGTCGACTTGGCCCGCTTCCTGATTTCCATGGGCGCGCGCATCGAGGGCGCCGGTACCGACACCATCATCGTGCACGGCGTCGAACGTCTGGGTGGCACGGTCCACCGTGTCTTGCCGGATCGCATCGAGGCTGGGACCTTCCTGGTCGCCGCGGCCATGACGGGTGGGCGGGTGAAACTGAAAGATGTCGACCCATCCTCCCTGGATGCGGTGTTGGCCAAGCTGCGCGAGGCGGGGGCTTCGGTCGAGACCGGCCACGACTGGATCCAGCTCGACATGCAGGGCCGTCGGCCGCGCGCGGTGGACATCCGCACCGCACCGCACCCGGGGTTTCCAACCGACATGCAGGCCCAGTTCGTCGCCATGAACGCCATCGCCGAGGGTACCGCGACGGTGGTTGAAACCATCTTCGAGAACCGCTTCATGCACGTACACGAATTGGTCCGCATGGGCGCCAACATCAGCGTGCAGGGCAATACTGCCATCGTGCGCGGAGTGGACAAACTCTCCGCCGCACCGATCATGGCGACCGACCTGCGCGCCTCCGCCAGCCTCATCCTCGCAGGCCTTGTGGCGGAGGGCGAGACTGAGGTCAACCGCATCTATCACATCGACCGCGGCTACGACGCGATCGAAGAAAAACTGGCCAAGCTCGGCGCCAACATCCGTCGCGTACCGGGCTAAAGGACATCCCATGACCGAAACCCTGACCATCGGCCTCTCCAAGGGGCGCATCTACAAGGAAACCCTGCCGTTGCTCGAGGCGGCCGGGATCGTCCTTGCCGAGGACCCGGAGAAGAGCCGCAAGCTGATCCTTGAGACCAACGTGCCGAGTGTGCGCGTGGTGCTGCTGCGCGCCTCCGATGTGCCGACCTATGTCGAGTACGGTGCGGCCGATGTCGGCGTGGCCGGCAAGGACGTGCTGATGGAGCATGGTGGGGAAGGGCTGTACGAACCGCTTGACCTCAACATCGCCCGTTGCCGGCTGATGGTGGCGGGCAAGCCGGGGGCACTGGACGGCCACCACCGCCTGCGCATCGCCACCAAGTACGTCGAGAGCACGCGCGCCCACTTCGCCCGCCAGGGCCGTCAGGTCGAGGTGATCAAGCTGTATGGCTCGATGGAGCTGGCGCCGCTGGTCGGCCTGAGCGATTGCATTGTGGACGTGGTCGACACCGGCAACACCCTACGCGCCAACGGCCTGGAGCCTTTGGAGCATATCGCCGACATCAGCTCTCGTCTGATCGTCAACCGCGCGTCGATGAAGATGAAATCGGCGCGCCTGCGTGAATTCATCGAGAAAATTCGCGCCGCCGTTGAGGCGCGCAAGGGCTCAAACCCATGAACATTCAACGCCTCTCCACCCTTGATGCCCACTTCCAGACCCGCCTAAAGGCGCTGCTGGAGTGGGAATCCGTTTCCGATGATGCGGTCCTCGCCACCGTCCAGGGGATTCTGCGTGACGTGCGCGCCCGCGGCGATGCCGCCGTACTGGAGTACACCGCGCGCTTCGACCATTTCCAGGCCGCCTCCATGCTGGATCTTGAGATCCCACACCCGCGCATGGATGAAGCGCTGGACCGCATCCCCGTGGCTCAGCGTCAGGCGCTGGAGCAGGCTGCCGAGCGCATCCGCCGCTATGCCGAGCACCAGAAGCTGGAATCCTGGAGCTACCGTGAGGCGGACGGCACCCTGCTCGGCCAGCAGGTCACCCCGCTGGATCGCGTCGGCCTGTACGTGCCGGGTGGCAAGGCCGCCTATCCCTCCTCGGTGCTGATGAACGCCATCCCGGCCAAGGTCGCGGGTGTGCCCGAGCTGATCGTGGTTGCCCCGGCCCCCCGCGGCGAGCTGAACGACCTCGTGCTGGCCGCCTGTCGCATTGCCGGTGTGGATCGTGTGTTCGCCATTGGCGGCGCGCAGGCCGTGGCCGCGCTGGCCTATGGCACCGACACCATCCCGCAGGTGGACAAGATCACAGGACCAGGCAATATCTATGTCGCCACCGCCAAGCGCCTGGTGTATGGCACCGTCGGTATCGACATGATCGCCGGCCCCTCCGAGATCGTCGTTGTGTGCGACGGCAAGACCGATCCGGACTGGATCGCCATGGACCTGTTCTCGCAAGCCGAGCACGACGAGCAGGCGCAGGCCATCCTGATCTCCCCGGATGCCGCCTTCCTCGATGCCGTGGCTGCGGCAGCCGACCGCCTGGTTGAGGCGATGCCGCGGGGCGAGATCATCCGCGCCTCCATGGAAGGCCGGGGCGCGCTGATCCACGTGCGTGACCTGGACGAGGCCGCCCGGCTGATCAACTTCATCGCCCCCGAGCACTTGGAATTGTCGGTGGAGGATGCGGAAGGCTATGCCGCCAAAATCCGCCACGCCGGTGCCATCTTCATGGGCCGCTACACCGCCGAGGCCCTAGGCGACTACTGCGCCGGCCCCAACCACGTGCTGCCCACCTCGCGCACTGCGCGCTTCTCCTCGCCGCTCGGCGTGTACGACTTTCAGAAGCGCTCCAGCCTGATCGGCTGCTCCGCCCAGGGAGCCTCCGAACTCGGCAAAATCGCCCGCGTGCTGGCGGAAGGGGAGGGGCTGTTCGCCCATGCGGCCTCGGCCGCCTATCGCATCAAGAGGTGAGGCTGACATGAGCCGTTTCTGGAGTCCGCTGGTATCCCGGCTCTCGCCCTATGTCCCGGGTGAACAACCGAAGATCGCCAACCTGGTCAAGCTGAACACCAATGAGAACCCTTATGGGCCCTCGCCCAAGGTGCTGGAAGCGATCCGTGCGGCGGTGGGGGATGGCTTGCGTCTCTATCCGGACCCGGAGGCCACCGCACTTAAGGAGGTAATCGCCACCTACCACGACCTGAAGCCGAACCAAGTGTTTGTCGGCAACGGTTCGGACGAGGTGTTGTCTTTCATCTTCCAGGCCTTGTTCAAGCATGACGAGCCGATCTTGTTCCCGGACGTGACCTACAGCTTCTATCCGGTCTATTGCGGGCTGTACGAGATTGCCTACCGCACGGTGCCGCTCGCGGATGATTTCTCCATCCGCATCGACGACTACCGTAAGAAGCCGAACGGCGGCATCATCTTCCCCAACCCGAACGCGCCGACGGGCCGCCTGCTGCCGCTCGAGCAAATTGAGGCCTTGCTCGATGCGAACCCCGACGCCGTGCTAGTGGTGGACGAGGCCTACATCGACTTCGGCGGTGAGACGGCCATCCCGCTGGTGCATCGCTACCCCAATCTGCTGGTTGTGCAAACCTTGTCCAAATCGCGCTCGCTGGCCGGGTTACGGGTGGGCTTTGCGGTCGGTCATCCGGAGTTGATCGAGGCCTTGGTACGGGTCAAGAACAGCTTCAATTCCTATCCCTTGGACCGGCTCGCTATCGCCGGGGCAATCGCGGCGTTCCAGGATGAGGCCTGGTTTCTACAGACTCGTCGTGCGGTGATGGAAAGTCGCGAGATGCTGGTGCAAGAGATGGCGGCCATGGGGTTTGACATCGTGCCCTCGGCGGCCAACTTTATCTTGGCCCGTCATCCCGGGCACAAGGCTGAGCGCATTGCGGCGGGCTTGCGCAAGCACGGCGTGATCGTGCGTCACTTCAATAAGCCGCGCATCGATCAGCACCTGCGCATCACGATCGGCACACCGGAGCAAAACGCCGCGCTTTTGGCGGCTCTGGCTGCGGAACTTGGAATCTAAAGTCCGGGGCAGGCTCAAAGCCAGCCTCATGCAGGCACAGGCATGAGATGAGCGCTGCACGTCGCTTTCACGGCATCGTCGTGGGCCTCCTTGTGGGGCTGATGTTGCTCGAGTTCTTTGTGGCCGTGTGGGAAGGGCAGTGGATGACCAGCGTCCTGATCGCCGCTATCCTGGTCATTGCCCTGGCCCCGCTGCTTGCGCCGCGTCGCATGCCGGTGGTCCTACCCGCGGAGTTCCATCTCCTCGCGGTGCTCTTCATCTTCGCGTCGTTGTTCCTTGGTGAGGTGCATCGTTTCTATGAACGTGTGTGGTGGTGGGACATGCTTCTGCACGCAAGTTCAGGCCTGCTTCTTGGCATGCTCGGCTTCCTGCTGGTCTACGTGCTCAATGAGAACGAGCGTGTCGATTTACACCTCCGCCCGGGTTTCGTTGCCCTGTTTGCCTTTCTGTTTGCGTTAGGCGCCGGCGTCTTTTGGGAGATCTTCGAGTTCGGGATGGATCGTCTGTTGGGCATGAACATGCAGAAGCCGATGTTGGGTGATCTTTCCGGTTTGACCGACACCATGTGGGACCTGATTCTGGATGCCCTCGGTGCCTTGGTCATCAGCCTGCTCGGTTGGTGGTACATGAAGCACCGTCAGGTCTTCTTCATCGAGGCCTGGATCCGTAAGTTCATCGCTAGCAACCCGCGCCTGTTCCGTTCTTAAGAGGTGTTTCATGACGATCTCTCGTGATGACCTCCTGGCCTACTGCGATGGCCTCCTCAATGTCGGAGCCTTTACTGACTATGCGCCCAACGGTCTGCAGGTTGAGGGACGCACTGATATCGGACGCATTGTTAGCGGCGTGACCGCAAGCCAGGCCCTGCTGGATGCGGCGGTCGATTTCAAGGCCGATGCTCTGCTGGTGCACCACGGCTATTTCTGGAAGGGCGAGGATGCCCGGATCACTGGCATGAAGCGTAGGCGTCTTGCGACCCTGCTTGCGCACGAGATTAACCTCATTGCCTACCACTTGCCCTTGGACGGTCATCCTGAACTCGGCAATAACGCCCAGTGGGCGCGGGCGCTCGGGCTTGGCGAGCTCCAGGGCTTCATCGGCAAGCCGGGGGCGGAGATCGGCGTACGGGGAGTGTTTGCCGAGCCGGTAGCGGGTGAGGAGCTCGCCCAAAGGCTGGAAGTCCTGCTTGGGCGGCCAGTATTGCACGTGGCAGGCCAGTCTGGGCTGATCCGCACCGTCGGGCTGTGCAGCGGCGGGGCGCAGGGGTATATCGGTGAAGCGGCCGCGCTTGGCCTGGATGCCTATTTGACCGGCGAGGTCTCCGAGCATACCGTGCATGTTGCGCGCGAAATGGGTCTTCACTTCTACGCCTGCGGTCATCACGCCACAGAGCGCTTTGGCGTGCGTGCTTTGGGGGAGCACCTCGCTGTCCGCTTCGGTCTTACCCACAACTTTGTCGACATCGATAATCCCGCCTGATCGTTGCCTTGCAGCGGGTGACGATTAGCTCCAAGCGTCGTGTTCGGGATGATCTGCACATAAGAAATCTTTAACCTGTCGGTGGGCTGAATGTCTTGTCAGACGGGGCAGCATCATGGATGCTTGGCGAACTTTCGCCCTTCGTGGGCCCCGGGTTGAGGCCCGGTCTACTCTGACCGACAGGAGAGATGCATGTCCGAGCAGGACGTTGATCTGCGCCGCCGCCGCTTCCTGACTGGCGCCGCCATAGTGGTGGGCAGTGTCGGTGTGGTTGCGGCCATGGTGCCCTTCGTTTCCTCCCTCCGGCCCAGCGCCAAGGCTCAGGCCGCCGGCGCACCGGTGGAAGTCGACATCGGCAAGCTGGCCCCCGGCCAAATGATCACCGTCGAATGGCGTGGCAAACCGGTGTATATCTTGCGCCGTACCGAGGCTAATCTGGCTTCGCTCAAGGCCCTAGAAGGCAATCTGCGCGATCCGGCTTCCGAAGTCCCGCAGCAGCCCGACTACGCACGTAACGAGTACCGCTCGCTCAAGCCAGAGATCTTCGTCGCCATCGGCATCTGCACCCATCTTGGTTGTGCGCCGACCTACCGACCGGAGGTTGCTCCGGCGGATCTGGGGGCGGAATGGAAAGGCGGTTTCTTCTGCCCGTGTCACGGTTCGCGCTTCGACCTGGCCGGGCGCGTCTACAAGGGCGTGCCTGCGCCCACTAATCTCGAGGTCCCGCCGTATACCTTTCTGAGTGACACCCTGCTGTTGATTGGCAGTCATGGGGAGGGTAAGGCATGAACGCGCTGCGCAAGATTTTTTATTGGTTCGACGATCGTCTGCCCATCTCGCACTTTTGGAATGCTCACCTTTCCGGCTACTACGTACCGAAAAACCTCAACCTTTGGTATTTCTTTGGTTCCTTGGCGCTGACCGTGTTCGTCATCCAGATTGTCTCCGGCATCTGGTTGACCATGAACTACAAGCCGTCCGCTGCCGATGCCTTTGCCTCGGTTGAGTACATCATGCGCGACGTCGAGTGGGGCTGGCTGATCCGTTACATGCATTCTACCGGCGCCTCGGCGTTCTTTATTGTCATCTACCTGCATATGCTGCGGGGCATGATGTACGGCTCCTACAAAAAGCCGCGCGAGCTGATATGGATCTTCGGTATGCTGATCTACGTGGTGCTCATGGCCGAAGCCTTCATGGGCTACCTGCTGCCTTGGGGGCAGATGTCCTACTGGGGGGCGCAGGTGATCATCTCCCTGTTCGGCGCCATCCCCTTCATCGGCCCGGACCTTGCACTCTGGATCCGCGGTGACTACGTGGTGGGGGACGCCACCCTCAACCGCTTCTTCGCCCTGCATGTGATCGCCCTGCCACTGGTGCTGCTTTTCCTCATCGGCGGCCACATCATGGCCCTGCATGAGGTCGGTTCGAACAATCCCGATGGGGTCGAGATCAAGGAACATAAAGACGCCCAAGGCCGCCCGCTGGATGGCATACCCTTCCATCCGTACTACACGGTAAAGGACATTGTTGGCGTGACTGTGTTCTTGTTCTTCTTTGCCATCGTCGTCTTCTACTTGCCCGAGATGGGCGGTTACTTCCTGGAGAAGCCGAACTTCGTCCCGGCCAACCCGATGCAGACCCCGGAACATATCGCCCCGGTCTGGTACTTCACCCCGTTTTACGCCATCCTGCGCGCGGTGCCGGATAAGTTCCTCGGCGTGGTGGCCATGGGCGCAGCGATCTTTATCCTGTTCTTGTTGCCTTGGCTGGACCGCAACCCAGTGAAGTCCATCCGCTATCGCTCGACCACCTTCAAGGCGTTGCTCGGCATGTTTGTGGTCAGCTTCATGGCGCTCGGTTGGCTTGGCATGAAGCCGGCTACCCCGACTCTGACCCTGCTGGCGCAGTTCTTCACCATCCTCTACTTCGGCTATTTCGCCGCCCTGTGGTGGATCAGTAAGAACGAAAAGACCAAGGCCGTGCCGGAGAGGGTCACCCGATGAAGCGATTTGGATGGATTGTGGCTGCCCTAGTGTTCCCTGCGGCCGTTATGGCAGAGGGCGGCCATGGTATGCGGTTGGAGAAGGCTGACATCGATATTGCTGACACGGCCTCCTTGCAGCGTGGCGCCCAGCTATTCGTCGATAACTGCTTAAGCTGCCACTCTGCCAAGTACATGCGTTACAACCGCATTGGCCAAGACCTTGGCTGGACTGATGAAGAGGTCAAGCAGCGCCTGATCAAGGGCGAGGCCAAGGTGGGCGAGATCATGGTCAGTGCCATGCCCGCGGACTATGCCAAGACGGCCTTCAACGGCGCGGTACCGCCTGATCTGTCGCTGACCGCGCGCTCGCGGGGCGCGGACTGGTTGTACACCTATCTGCGCAGCTTCTATGTCGATCCGGCGCGGCCCACAGGGGCCAACAACCTTCTGTTCAAGGACGTCAGCATGCCCAACGTCTTCTGGCGCGAGCAGGGGATGGTGATGCCCGTCACCCACGAGGTCGTGCACGAGGGGGGGGCGAAGGAAATCGTGGTGGACGGTCTTAGGCTGGAGCAGCCGGGTACTCTGAAACCCGAGGAGTTTGATGCCATGATCCGTGACCTAGTCGGTTTCATGGTCTACATGGGCGAGCCCGCCCAACTCAAGCGCCTGGCGCTTGGGCCTTGGGTACTTGGTTTTCTGGCGCTGTTCTTCGTCATCGCCTACCTGCTCAAGAAGGAGTACTGGCGCGACGTGAAGTGAACACCCGCGCGTCCATTCCTCCAGCCCGGCCACGCCGGGCTTTTTCATCTCCACGCATGGGTCTTGCCTGCTGTGCTAGACTAGAATTGTAATGTTTTGAATCCCTTTGGAGAGGTCCTGCATGGGCAGCAGCGCAAGTCGCCGCGGTGTCATGACGCTTTTTTCGCATCCTGACAATCCGGACAGCCATCGCACGCGCATTGTGCTGGCCGAAAAAGAGCTCACCGCCGATGTGGTGGAGGTGAACCCCACCAATCCGCCCGAAGATTTCCTCGACCTGAGCCCGACCGGCACCCTGCCGACCCTGGTCGACCGTGATCTGGTGCTGACCAATGCGCGGGTGATCATGGAGTACCTGGATGAGCGCTTTCCCCATCCGCCACTGATGCCGATCGACCCGGTCAGCCGCGCCAAGGTGCGCACCGCCTTGTACCGCATCGAGTACGACTGGTACCCGCTCCTGCCGGAACTGGCCGAGGGCGGCAAGGGCGCAGCCAAGGCACGCAAGACGCTGCGCGAGGGCTTGCTATCCATCATGCCGGTGTTCGCCGCAAGCCCCTACATCATGAGCGATGAGTTTAGCTTAGCCGATGCCACACTCGCGCCGATCCTCTGGCGCCTTCCGGTGTACGGCATCGAGATTCCGGCCCAGGCCAAGGCCCTCAACGATTACATGGAGCGCATCTTCAGCCGCCCGACCTTCCGCGAGAGCCTCTCCGACCTCGAGCTGGAGATGCGGGCGTGACCTCGAGCCGCCCGTACCTGCTGCGTGCCCTGTATGAGTGGATCGTGGACAACGGCCACATCCCCTACATCGTGGTGGATGCCCGGCAGCCTGGGGTGGTCGTACCGCCCGAGTATGTGAAGGACGGTCAGATCACGCTCAACATCGCCCCTCATGCGGTGCAGGGGTTGAGCCTCGGTAATGCCGAGGTGCGCTTTTCCGCCCGCTTTGGCGGCCGGGCCTTCACCGTCAGCGCCCCGGTGCAGGCGGTGCTGGCGATCTACGACCGGGAGACGGGGCAGGGGATGGGCTTTCCGCCCGAGACCATGCCCGGTGAGGTGGCGGACGAGTCGCAGGGCGAGAGCCTCGCATTCGATCGGTCTGATGCGATGGGTCCGGAAGAAACGCCGCCTACCCCACCTCGCCGCGGCGGCCATCTGCGCCGGGTCAAGTAAGGTACGATGTCTGGCCTCGCAGGGCGGCCAGCTTGAGATGGATCAGGCCGGCGGTTAGGGCATCATGGTAGGCGTCATGACGGCCGCCGGCGGGCAGTTCCAGGACCCGCAGAATGGTCTCCAGGCGCAGGTCCGCCGGCCGGTGCGCCAGGCGGCCGAAGCGCCAGTGGTAGTATTCGGTGGCCACCTCGATCCGTCGGTTGGGCAGCCGGATGCCCAACCAAGGGTGCACGTAGCGGTCGATCAGGTCCATGTCGAAATCGATGTAGTAGCCGACCACCGGGCGCGGTCCGATGAAGTGAAGCAGCCGGCGAAGGGCCTCTTCCACCGGCAGACCGCTGGCCACGTCGACATTGCGCAGGCCGTGCACCCGGATGCTCTCCCCTTCGATGCCCCCCCGCGGGCGCACCGTCAGGCGCAGGGCCGAGCTCGTCTCCAATCGGCCAGCGACGATACGGATCGCGCCGATCGACAGCAGCTCCCCGGTCTTCGCGGACAGGCGGCTGGCCTCGCAGTCAAGGCACACCGCCTCGTCTGGTGGTGGTGCATCGAACAGGTAAGCGAAGCGCGCATCGCGTAGCTTGCGTCGATACCACCAGCGTGCGATGGGGTTCATAAGGTTGCGTCCTGGTTTGTAATCTCTAGGCCATAGTAGCAAGCTCAGTATCGTAGAGGCCGCATGCAATCAGCCCACACTCTCTCCCCGTCCCCAGACCGGCTCGAACAGCTTGCCGCTTGGTGGGTGACCCCCGACGCCGTAGCCTTGTGGCGTAGGGAGGGCGCGGCCGTGGAGGAGTGGTTATCCCGTTGTTTTGGCTACCATGCGGCGCTGCTCGGCCTGCAGCCCGCCCTGCTCGGCGAGGTGCGGGGGCTGCGCATCCCCCACCACTTCACCCTCGGGCCGCGCGCGGGGGATGTGAAGGGGTTGTTCGAGGCCTTGCCGCTTGCGGCGGAATCGGTTGACCTTCTCCTGCTGCATCACGTTCTGGAATATGCCCTCAACCCGCACCAGGTGCTGCGCGAGGCCGATCGTGTGCTGCTGCCCGAGGGGCACTTGTTGCTTATGAATTTCAACCCTTTCAGTTTCTGGGGCGTGCGCCGCCTCATTCATGGAGGGCGTCGCGTTCCTTGGTGTGGTCATCGCCTTGGACGCAAGCGCCTGCATGACTGGCTGGGCCTGCTCGGCTACGACGTGCAGGCAGAGGCCTGGGTTGGGCATGGCTGCCTCCGTGATTTCAACCGCGACGGTGGGGGCTGGATAGAGCAGTGGGGTGTACGCTTCCTGCCGCGCCTGGGCATGAGCCACCTGCTGCTGGCGCGGAAGCGGGTCAGCATGCCGGCGCCCATCCGCCATCGCTGGAGCCTTATCCCCGCGCTTGGGATCAAGGAGCGCCAGGTTCAGGCGCGTCATACCATGGGAAGACAGGCATGAACCAGACATCGCCGATGGAACACACCGCCACCCCAGCTCTGGTCGAGGCCTGGACGGACGGTGCCTGCCGAGGCAATCCCGGTGCAGGGGGCTGGGGAGTGGTGCTGCGTACGCAGGGACACGAAAAGCAGCTTTGGGGTGGCGAGCCACACACGACCAACAATCGTATGGAGCTGACGGCCGTCATCCGTGCGCTGGAGGCCCTCAAGCGTCCCTGCCGGGTGCGCATCACCACCGATTCGCAGTACGTGATGAAGGGGATCACCGAATGGATGCCCAACTGGAAGCGGCGCGGCTGGCGCACAGCGGACAATAAGCCGGTCAAGAACGACGATCTGTGGAAGGCGTTGGACGCTATGTGTAGCAGGCACCAAGTCGAATGGGCCTGGGTGCGCGGGCATGTCGGCCATCCGGAAAACGAGCTGGCAGACCAGCTTGCCAATCGCGGCATCGACGAACTGAAGGAGGGCGTGGTATGAGGCAGATCATCCTCGACACGGAAACTACGGGTCTTGAGCCGCGCGAGGGGCACCGTATCATCGAGATCGGTGCCGTCGAGTTGCTCAACCGCAACATCACCGGGCAGGATTTCCACCAGTACCTCAACCCCGAGCGCGAGATCGACGCGGATGCGGTGCGTGTCCACGGCCTGACCAGCGAGTTCCTCGCCGACAAGCCAACTTTCGCTGATATTGCGGAGTCTTTTCTTGAGTACGTGCGCGGTGCCGAGTTGATCATTCACAACGCAGCCTTCGACGTTGGTTTCATCAACCACGAGCTGGCGAAACTCGGCTCGCGCTACGGCCGCTTGGAGGACTATGTCAGTGGCGTGCTCGATACCCTGCTCCTGGCCCGCCGCAGGCATCCTGGCCAGCGCAACAGCCTGGACGCGCTGTGTAAGCGCTATGGGGTGGACAACAGCAATCGCGAACTGCACGGCGCACTACTCGACTCCCGTATCCTCGCGGAGGTCTACCTTGCGATGACCGGTGGCCAGTCCAGCCTCGGGCTGGATACCCAGGAGGCTGGGATGCTCAATCCGGAGACCCTCGCGCCCAGAAGACTTGCGGATGATCGCCCGCGACTTAAGGTGCTGCGGGCGAACGAGGCAGAGATGGCGGCGCATCAGCGGCGCATGGAGGCCATTGCCAAGGCCGCTGGGGGGGAGACCGTGTGGGGGCGGCTGAGTGAGTCGGCAAGGTAGGGGGTAACTGATCGCCGTGGCCCGCGGCTTCCACAGTCAGGGCAGGCATAGGTGGGAGCGCATCGCCGCGATGATTGTGGCCCCTCTGCCTAGCCTCTCGCATTGTGCCGCATCAGGCGGCCCTTCTCGCGCTGCCAGTCGCGCTCTTTCTCGGCTGCGCGCTTGTCGAATTCCTTCTTGCCCTTGGCGAGCCCGACCTCGACCTTGACCCAGCCTGCCTTCCAGTACATCGCTAGCGGGATTAGGGTATAACCTTTGCGCTCCACCGCGCCGATCATCTTGCTGATCTCCTCGCGGTGCAGTAGCAGCTTGCGTGTGGCCGTGGGGTCGGGCTTGACGTGGGTGGAGGCAGAGAGCAGCGGGGAGATCTGCGCGCCAAATAGAAAGGCCTCGCCGTTCTTTAGCAGCACATAGCTGTCGGTGATCTGGACCGTGCCTGCGCGGATCGCCTTAACCTCCCAGCCCCGCAGCACGATGCCCGCCTCGAAGCGGTCCTCGATGAAGTACTCGTGCTTTGCCTTCTTGTTGAGGGCGATGGTCGAACCGCCGTGGGTGTCTTTCTTGTCTTTGGCCATGATGCCGGGCGATGAGGCTGGATACCTGGTGTTCAAGCAGGAGCTGGAATCTTACCATTAAGGCTTTATGAAACCGTCGCTTCGGAGTTGTGCGCGATGCCTTCAACCCCACGTGAATCCATTCATGGACAGTGGTCCTCCCGCCTGGCCTTCGTTCTAGCCGCGACCGGGGCGGCCGTCGGCCTTGGCAACATTTGGAAGTTTCCCTACATCATGGGGCAGAACGGCGGCGGGGCCTTCGTACTGGTCTATCTTGCCTGCATCCTGCTGGTGGCCACCCCCATCCTGATCACCGAGATCATGCTGGGTCGGCGCGCCCGCTGCAGCCCCGTCCATGGCATGCAGGTACTGGCGCGCGAGGAAGGTGCACCCGCTGCGTGGGGCTTGCTTGGCTGGATGGGGGTGATCGCCGGCTTTCTGATCCTAAGCTACTACAGTGTGATCATGGGCTGGGCGATTGCTTATGTCGAGCGGGCCCTGGACGGCAGCTTCACCGGGCTGGAAGGGCCGGCCATCAAGGCGATGTTCCAGTCCTTCACTGCCAACTCGCTGGAACTCTTGTTCTGGCACACCATGGCCATGCTCTTCACCATGCTGGTGGTGGTGCGTGGAGTGCGAGCAGGGCTCGAGGCTTTTACCACCTTGTTTATGCCTTTGCTGTTCATCATCCTGCTCATCCTAGTGGGGTATGGGCTCAGCACCGGGCATTTTGCCGAGGCCCTCGCGTTCATGTTCACGCCGGACTTTGGCAAGCTCTCGGCCTCTGCTGTGGTGGTGGCCATGGGGCATGCCTTTTTCACCTTGAGCATCGGTATGGGCACCATCATGGCCTATGGTTCATACATGCCCGAGCGCACCTCCATTGCCCGGACGGCGCTCATCATTGTTGCTGCGGATACCCTTGTAGCCTTGCTTGCGGGCATGGCCATCTATCCCATCGTCTTTGCCAATGGTTTGGAACCTTCCGCCGGGCCGGGCTTGGTATTCCAGACCCTACCGATTGCCTTTGGCCAGATGAGCTTCGGCGTGGTGTTCGGCGCGTTGTTTTTTGTTGCCCTGGTGCTCGCGGCCTGGACCTCGTCCATCTCCATGATCGAACCGGCGGTGGCCTATCTTGTTGAGCGCCGCGGCTGGAGCCGGGCGCGTGCAGGTACGCTGCTCGGCTTTGCCGCTTGGGCGCTGGGCATCCTGACCGTGCTCTCCTTCAATCACTGGGCTGAAGTCAGGTTGTTCGGGAAAAACTTCTTCGAACTGCTTGATTTCCTGACCTCGAACATCATGCTTCCGCTTGGGGGACTGCTGCTGGCAGTGTTTGCGACCTGGGTCATGCGGCGAGCATCCAGCTTTGAGGAGCTTGGTTTGTCGTCCGCCGCCTATGCCTTGTGGCGGGTACTGACCCGCTATGTCGCGCCCTTGGGTATTCTTGTCGTCCTTCTCCATGGCCTTGGCTTGTTCGGATAAATGCTCATGACCATGCTTCATCGCGAGGCCATCGTGCCTTACTCTCCCAATGAGATGTTCACCCTCGTAGGTGCTGTCGAGGATTACCATATCTTTCTGCCCTGGTGCAGCGATTCGAGAGTGATCTCGCGCGGCGAGAATGAAATGCGCGCCAGCGTGACCATCAGCAAGGGCGCCCTGCGCAAGAGTTTCACCACCCACAACCTGATGCAGCAGGACAAAATGATCGAGATGCGTCTGGTGGATGGCCCGTTCAAGCACCTGCACGGTTTTTGGCGCTTCGAGCCGATGGGGGAGGGGGGGTGCAAGGTCAGCCTGGACTTGGAGTTCCAGTTCTCCAATAAGCTGATCGAACTGGCGGTGGGGCCGGTGTTCACCACCATCGCCAGCGAGATGATGCAGTCCTTCCACCGCCGTGCAGAGCAGGTCTATGGCCGACGCGTCTGAGCACGGTGGCGCAGCTGCCATGATCCCGGTCGAGGTCGTCTATGCCCTGCCCGAGCGGCAGACCCTCTTACGCCTCATGGTGCCGGAGGGGACGACCGTGGAGGAGGCGATCCGATATTCCGGTATCCTCGAGCGTCATCCCGAGATTGATCTTGGAGTAAATAAGGTCGGCATCTTCGCTAAGCCAGTGCAGAGCAGCCGGGTGCTGCGCGCAGGGGATCGGGTGGAGATCTACCGCCCCTTGATCGCCGACCCCAAGGCTGTGCGCAAGCAGCGCGCACAAGAGGGCAAAAAGATGAAAAAGGGCGGTGGTGAGCTCAAAAATAACTGAGCCCGCGAGGACAGTTTACTTTGCTCCCTCCAGCGGCGGCTCGATGCGTGCCAGGCGCCCGGACTCGAAGAACAGGCTGATCCGGCGCTGCTCGGGCTCGCCCTTGCCCGGCTTGTTGTAGTAGATGTAATCCCAGCGGTTCTGGTGGAAGATATCCACCAGCATCGGGCTGCCGAGCAAGAAGCGGACTTCATTCTCAGACATGCCAAGGCGTAGCCTCTTGATCTTGTCCTCGTCCAGGATGTTGCCCTGGTGGATGTCCATCTTGTAGACCTGCAAGAAGTCCGGCATCGAGCTCGAGGCGCAGGCACTCAGGACGAGGGGAAGGGCGAGAGTGAGCAGAGGGCGTGCATGGCGCATGGTTATTCGCTAGCTGGCAGTCAATCCGCGTTAAAATACACTCCCAAGCCGTTCGTATCCACTCCGGGAGCCCTGTTACGTGGAAACCCATGATCTGAAGAAGGCGGGCCTGAAGGTCACTCTGCCGCGCATCAAAATCCTTGAGGTGCTCGAGCAGAATGCCCACCAGCATCTTTCCGCCGAGGATATCTACCGCATCCTGCTCGAGCAGGGCGAGGAGATCGGTCTGGCTACCGTCTACCGGGTGCTCACCCAGTTCGAGGCTGCCGAGATCGTTACCCGCCACCAGTTCGAAAGCGGCAAAGCCGTGTTCGAGCTGGTCGCCAAGGGCAACCACGACCACATCGTGTGCGTGAAGACCGGCGTGGTGGAGGAGTTCCACGATCCCATCATCCAGGAGCGCATCAACAAGATCGCCGAGGAGCATGGCTTTGAGATCACCGACCACGCTCTCGTGATTTACGGCATCAAGCGCAACAACGCCTGATCTTTCGGCCTTGAGTAGGGCGGCTCCTCCCGCCCGCTCAGCTGACCGGACATTGCCCCACCAAGTGTCTCAGCTGGACGGTCGTTTCACCTCATCCGAACTCATGCGCAGCCGCGGATGCGGATGGCGTTGCCAAGCCCCTCCACCGGATCGGCAAACTCGGCAATGCCGTCGCTCTGGCGTGCCGTTCCGTCGTTGATCTGCCCTAGGGTGGTGAACAGCCGCCGCATGCTTTCCTGCAGTTCGGTCTTGTCGTTTGATGCGGCCTCTGCCATGCGTAGGCCGGTTTCCTCATCGCGCAGGCTGTTTTCCATTGCGATCATTGCCTTCTGAGCATCGACTTGGATGTCGCCGATCATGCTGGAGATGTCCTGCGCGGCGCTAGCGGTGCGGGCTGCCAGGTTGCACGCCTCTTCGGCTTTGATCTTCTCTTCGACATACATCTTCTTGAGCCGCCCGTTCTCTTCCTCAAGCTTCTTCATGCGGGCCATAAGGGAAGTATCCATGC
>JARJMX020000134.1 GCA_029335925.2 Gammaproteobacteria bacterium | reverse complement strand
GAGTCCTACAGCCACCTCGCGCGCCTCGCCCGGCCCGTTGACTACGCAGCCGATCACCGCCACATCGAGCGGGGTATCGATGTCCTCGAGGCGCTGCTCGAGGAGGTTGACGGTCTTGATCACGTCGAACTGCTGGCGCGAGCAGGAGGGACAGGCGATCAGATTGATCCCGCGCGAACGCAGGTGCAGGCTCTTGAGGATGTCCCAGCCAACCTTGACCTCTTCCACCGGATCGGCAGCAAGCGACACGCGCAGGGTGTCGCCTATCCCTTCCGCCAGCAATAGGCCGAGACCGATAGCGGACTTCACCGCCCCGGCGCGTGCGCCGCCCGCCTCGGTGATGCCCAAATGCAGCGGTTGTTCGATCTGCTTGGCGAGCAGGCGGTAGGCCTCTACGGTAAGAAAGACATCCGAGGCCTTGAGGCTGACCTTGAAGTCTGGGAAGTTTAACCGCTCCAGGATCTCGACGTGGCGCAGGGCGGATTCGACCAGGGCCTCGGGGGTCGGTTCGCCATACTTCTCCTGCAGGTCCTTCTCCAAGGAGCCCGCGTTAACCCCAATGCGGATGGGTATGCCCTTGTCACGCGCGGCTTCCACCACCGCCCGCACCCGCTCCTTGCGACCGATATTGCCCGGGTTGATGCGCAGGCAGTCCACCCCGAGCTCGGCCACGCGCATGGCGATACGGTAGTCGAAATGGATGTCGGCGATCAGCGGGAAACAGCCGACGCGCTTCTTGATCTCGCCGAAGGACTCGGCGGCCTCCATGCTCGGCACCGAGACGCGCACCATGTCCGCGCCGGCCTGCTTGAGGGCCAGGATCTGGGCAACCGTAGCCGACACATCGCAGGTCTCGGTGTTGGTCATGCTTTGCACGCTGATCGGCGCATCGCCACCGATGGCCACCTTGCCGACCTTGATCTGGCGCGACTTGCGCCGAGGGATGACGTGGGTGATCTGCATGGATCAGTCTCCAAGCCGGGCGATGAAGGCCTTGCCATTCGGACGCCCATGAGGCGCCAGATCGACCGGCTTGCCATCAAGGCTGAGAGTCACCGCCTCCGCCCGCCCGATCACGACCTGGAAGGGGCGTGCGCCTTCGAGCTGGCGGGTGCTGCCTGGCTTGAGCATACCCTCGAATAGCACCTTGCCTGCGGCGTCTTTGACCTGGACCCAGCTTTCAGCCTTGTCCGTGCGTAGCTCCAGACCGCGGGGCGGTGCATGTTCCGCCGCCGGTGGCGTCGGAGCGGGAGCTGAGAGCTCACCGACCACCGGGGCAGGTGCAGGATCGCTGGTCTCGGCCGACCTCAGCGGCGGGGGCGGCTCGATAGGGGGCACCACCGGCAGCGTGGTGGTGGCTGGCGCGGGGGGCTGCTCCGTTACGCTGGGCGCGGGCTCGGAAATCGATTCAATCCAAGTGTTGGGCAAGAGCGACGCACCATAAAATCCCAAGGCCGCCAGCCCCAGGATGAGCCCAGCCGCGAGCCACGGCCAGCGTCGCCCACTTTCGTGGGGTGGCTTCATCGTTTCGATCGGCAGGATGCTGCGCAGGGGCGCCGGTTCCGTCGTGCCAACCAGGCGTTGGTAGGCACGCAGCAGGGCGCCCTCATCAAGCGCAAGATTGAGCGCCAGTCGGCGCAGGTAACCCCGCACGTAGACGGGGGCGGGCAAGGAGGAGAGGTTCTCAGCCTCCAGTGCCTCGATCAGGCGGACATCCAGGTTCATCTGGCGCGCCAGTTCGGCCGACGTGAGCCCTTGGCCCTTGCGGGCCTTGCTCAGCATCTCCCCCAACCCGGCGTGTTCGCCTAGCCCCGTTGCAGCATCATCCATGGTCGATGAACTCACCTTGACATCTCCTCGAGGCGGCGAGCCTCGTCGGAATCAGGAAACTTGCCTCGCAGGAGCAGCTCATAATACGCCTGCGCCTGGCGCTGCCCCAGCGCTTGTTCGATGCGCGCCCCGAGTAGCAGGCTCGCAGGGTCCTGCGGGGCCAGGTCGTGGTAGCGCTTGAGGCTCTCCCGCGCCTGCATAGCCTCGCCACGTTCGAACTGGGTCTGTGCGAGCTGGAACCAGGTCGAGGCCAGACGGGGATTAAGCTGAATCGCCTTGCGCAGCGCTGCCTCGGCCTCAGTCAGCTGCCCCGCCTGGCGGCGACACTGGCCGATGTTGGCCCAGGCGAATTCGGGGGTGGCATAGAGGGGATTGGTCAGCGCCTGTTCGAGCATCGCCACCCCGTCGTCAAAGCGCTTGAGACGGCAGAGGAAGGCGCCGTAGTTATTGCGCACCTCGGAATCCTTCGGGTCAAGCTCGATGGCGCGGCGGAAGTGGCGGTCGGCGGCCTCCGTCTCGCCCAGGACGTCCTGCAGGAGGGCATTGGCGTGTTGTACCAGGGCCGATTTCGGGTCCTGCTCCAGTGCGCGGGAGAGTTTCTCCGCGGCGGCCTGCTTCTGCCCGCGCTGCAGGTAGCCGAGACCGAGCTGGACGTTGATCTGCGCCGCGCGGGCGCTATCGGACGGGGGCTCGTCCCGTGTAGGGTTGGAGCCGCAGCCGACAAGCAGCGCTGCGAGCAGGATGGTGATAAGCCAGGCTGGGCGGGTCATCAGGACGCGGGCCTCAGCGACATGCGCTGCAACCGTTCGGCACGGCGGGCGCGGTCTTCCACCTCGCCGACCAACTGGCCGCAAGCGGCGTCGATGTCATCCCCGCGTGTGCGGCGCGGGATGGTCGTGATATTAGCCGCCTCCAGGCGGCGCATAAAGCGGTCGATGCGCTCGTTGCTCGAACGCCGGTAGCCGGACTGTGGGAATGGGTTGAACGGGATTAAGTTGACCTTGGCCGGTCGGCCGCGCAATAGCTCGATCAACTCCTCAGCGTGGCGGTCGGTGTCGTTCACATCGTGAAGCATCACATATTCGTAGGTGATGCTGCCGGTGGGGGCGTTCGGTGCATAGGCATCGCAGGCGGCCATCAGCTCCTTGAGCGGATATTTCTGGTTGAGTGGCACCAGGATGTCGCGCAGGGTATCGTTCGGCGCGTGCAGGGAGACGGCCAGCGAAACATCCACCCGCTCCTGCAGGCGCGCCATGGCAGGCACCACGCCGGAGGTGCTGACCGTCACCCGACGCTTGGAGAGGCCGAAGGCGTTGTCCTCCATCATGATCTCGGCGGCATCGACCACCGCCTCGAAATTGAGTAGGGGTTCGCCCATGCCCATGAACACGATGT
>JARJMX020000130.1 GCA_029335925.2 Gammaproteobacteria bacterium | reverse complement strand
GTGGCCGGGCTGGTCACCGGACCGGTGCACAAAGGTGTGATCAATGAGGCCGGCATTCCCTTCACCGGCCACACCGAATTCCTCGCCGAGCTCACCGGCGGGTACCCGGTGATGATGTTGGCCACAGGACATCTGCGCGTTGCCCTGGCAACCACCCATCTGCCCCTGCGTGAAGTCGCGGATGCCATCACCCCCACCCTCTTGGAGAAGGTCTGCCGCATTCTTGATCACGACCTGCGCGCTCGCTTCGGTCTTACTTCCCCGCGCATCCTGGTTGCCGGCCTCAACCCGCACGCGGGCGAAGGCGGACATCTTGGGCGCGAGGAGATCGATATCATCGAGCCGGTGCTCGAGCGCCTGCGCAGCGAGGGGCTCGACCTGGTCGGCCCCCTGCCCGCCGACACCTTGTTCACCCGCGAGCGCCTGCAGCATGCGGATGCCGTGCTCGCCATGTACCACGACCAGGGCCTGCCGGTGCTCAAATACGCAGGCTTCGGCGAGGCGGTCAACATCACCCTCGGCCTCCCCATCCTTCGCACCTCGGTCGATCACGGCACCGCCCTGGAATTGGCCGGGAGCGGCCGCGCCCGTATCGATAGCCTGCGTCAGGCCGTACTCATGGCCCACACTATGGCTTCGGCCTCGACCGCCGCAAAGATCGCATGACCACGCACATCCCCCGCAAGCGCTTCGGCCAGCACTTCCTCCACGATCGCGGCGTGATCATGCGCATCGTCCAGGCCATCAATCCCCGGCCCGGTGAGCGCATCGTCGAGATCGGCCCTGGCCTTGGCGCCCTCAGCGTGCCGATGCTGGAGTGCTGCCGACGGCTGGAGGTGGTCGAGCTGGATCGTGACGTCATCCCGCACCTGATGGCCACCTGCGCGGGCCATGGCGAGCTTGTCATTCACCAGGCCGACGCACTGCAGTTCCGTTTCGCCGATCTTGCCCCACCGGGCGAGCGGCTCAGGATCATCGGCAACCTGCCCTACAACATCTCCACCCCCCTGCTATTTCACCTGTTCGCCCAGGGGCCGGTGGTGCAGGATATGACCTTCATGCTCCAGCTCGAGGTCTGCGAGCGCCTCACCGCAACGCCGAATACCGAGCACTACGGGCGCTTGTCGGTGATGGCGCAGTACCATGCGCGGGTCGAGTCCCTGTTCCGCGTCGGCCGGGGCGCGTTCAACCCGCCGCCCAAGGTTGAGTCTGGTATTGTTCGCCTCACCCCTTACCGTGAGCCACCGGTGGCGGTGGGTGATCCAAACATCTTCAGCCGCATGGTCGCGCAGGCCTTCAACATGCGCCGCAAAACCCTGCGCAACGGGCTCAAGGGCCTCATCGACGAGGTCGGCTTCGCCGCCGCAGGCATCGACCCAGCGCGCCGCCCGGAAACCCTGAGCCTGGAGGAATTCGCCGCGCTCAGTCGGGTAGCCAGCACGTCCAAGGCAGAGCGAACGACGGTTTGAGGGCTGAAACCTTCCGCACAGATAAGCCATGACTGCCCAATTGCACGTCCATCCTGACTCTTTGGCTGTAGCCTCGGCCGTCGCCCAACGCTGGGCGGAGCTTGCTAAAGTCGCCATCCATGAGCACGGCCGCTTTACGGTTGCCCTCTCGGGCGGGCGCACCCCGCGTATCCTCTATGAACTGCTGGCTAGCCCGGCATGGCGCGACCGTCTGCCTTGGGATCAGACCGAGTTATACTTGGGCGATGAGCGCTGCGTCCCTGCCGACCATGTGGACAGCAACGCCCGCATGGTGCACGAGGCCCTGCTCGACCGCCTGCCCCATCCCCCCCTCTTCTTTCCGATGGTGAGTGATCCGCTGCGTCCCGACCAGGATGCCGCGCACTACGCGAGCCTGCTCCGGGAGCGTTTGGGCGATGCGCCGATCCCGACCTTCGACCTGATCCTGCTCGGCATGGGCGCGGACGGCCACTTCGCCTCCCTATTTCCGGGCACCACGGCGCTGGAAGACCGTGAGGCCCTCGTCCTGCCGGTGCGGGAGGCGCACCTCGACCACCGGCGCATCTCGCTCAGCCGCCGGGTCATCGCCGCCGCCCGCCGACGCATCGTCATGGTCACGGGTGCGGACAAGCGGGCCGCCCTGGCCGAGGTCCTGCATAAGCCCGGCTCCCTGCTGCCCATCGCCCGCCTGCAGCGCCAGGCATCGCTGGAATGGCATGTCGACCAAGCAGCCTACCCTGTCAAGCCGACTGCGGGCGTTTAGAATGATCCTAGTTACTTTAGCCCAGAACGCCATGAACGCCACCAAGTCCCCAGCTAAGATCGAGGTCTTACCCGAACCCGCCTTTCTTGAGCAACACTCCGACCCGACGCAGCATCGCTACGTATTCTCCTACACCATCACCCTGCGCAATGTGGGCGATGTACCCGCCCAGCTGCTCGAGCGCCACTGGCTCATCACCCACGCCGACGGGCGCATCGAGGAGGTGCGCGGCCCCGGCGTGGTGGGTGCCCAGCCGCGCCTCGAACCGGGCGAAAGCTACACCTACTCCAGTGGCGCCGTGCTGGATACCCCGGTTGGCACCATGCAGGGTGAATACCTGTTCGTCACCGACGAGGGCGAGCGATTTCTGGTGCCCATCCCGCGCTTTACTCTCTCCATCCCGCGTGTGCTGCACTGATGACCGACGAGCACCCCCCTTCGACGCTCCCCCTACGACGCGCCTACACTTTCTGGGCGCCGATCTACGATGCCCTGATCGACAATCGCGCCACCCGCCGCGTCCGCCAGCGCAGTATCGAGCTTCTGCGTGACTGGGGAGGTAAGCGGGTCCTTCTGATCGGGGTGGGCAGCGGATTGGATCTGCCTTTCCTGCCTTATGATGGGACTTACACTGGTATCGACATCACCCCGGCCATGCTTGAGCGCGCCCGGCGCCGGGCGCAGCGCTGGGGCTGCCCGATCCGGCTGATGAAGGGCAACGCCATGAGCCTGCCGTTCGACGACGACGAATTCGACCGCATCGTCATGCACCTGATCCTAGCCGTGGTGCCGGACCCGGCTCGTGCCCTATGCGAGGCCGCGCGGGTGCTGCGGCCCGGCGGCGAAATCCTGATCCTCGACAAGTTCCTCCGTCCCGGCCAGCGCGCCCCCCTGCGGCGTGCACTGAACGTACTCACCCGTCGCCTCGCCACCCGCACGGACGTGGTGTTCGAAGACACACTAGCGCAATGTCCGGGCCCTACCCTGGTGCATGACGAACCGGCCTTCCTCGGCGGCTGGTTCCGCCACATCATCCTACGTAAGGAGTAAGGACATGGCCGTGTATGCCGTGGGTGATCTGCAAGGTTGCCTGGATCCGCTGCGGCGGCTGCTGGAGCGGCTCGCCTTCGACCCCGCCCGCGACCGCCTGTGGCTGGTCGGCGACCTGGTCAACCGCGGCCCGCAATCCCTCGAAGCGCTGCGCTTCGTGCGCAACCTGGGCGAAGCAGCACTTACCGTCCTCGGCAACCACGACCTACACCTACTAGCCGTGGCCCTGGCAGGCCAAAAGAGCAAAGGCAAGGACACCCTTCGCCCTATTCTTGCCGCTCCTGATCGCGATGAACTCATCGACTGGCTGCGCCGCCAGCCCTTGCTGCACCACGAGCCGGAGCTGCAGGCGGTCCTGGCGCATGCGGGCATCCCGCCGGACTGGGACCTCCGCACCGCCGCAGACTGTGCGCGGGAGGTGGAGGCGGTACTCGCGGGCGATGAGGTACAGGACTTTCTGGCCGAGATGTACGGCGATCACCCCGACCGCTGGGATGCCGACCTGGATGGACTGGAGCGCCTGCGCTACACAGTCAACGCACTCACCCGCATGCGCTACCTCACTCCAGACGGGCGGTTGGAATTCAAGTACAAGTGCGCACCGGAACAAGCGCCGGAAGGATTGATCCCCTGGTATGCCGCCCCGCGTGCGCCGCTCGGCGCGACAGTGGTGTTCGGCCACTGGTCCACCCTCGGCCGCATCCGCCTGCCTGGGGCCATCGGCCTGGACACCGGCTGCTTGTGGGGCGGGAGGCTGACCGCGGTACGGCTGGACGAAAGCAGCCTGCCGCTCACTCATGAGGATTGCACGGGCTACCAGAAGCCCGGATGAGCCAGCGATCAGTGATCAGAGAAACAAGCCGTTGCGCCCTGACGACCGTCTAATCACTGACCGTCCTAGGGATCACCACCGCCCGAAGCTGACGGTGCCCGTCCCGCGCTCGTGGGTGTAACGGCGCTGCAGGGTGATGAAGCTATAGGGCACGCTGTTCTCGTCGTCCGCGGGGTGGTGCTCCTCGTGGATCACGCCCCAGTCACGCCGATCATAGGCCGGGAACCAGGTATCACCCTGGAAGCTGCCGTGCACCAGGGTCAGAAGCATGCGGTCTGCGCGCGGCAGGAATTGGAAGTAGACGTTCGCCCCACCCGCCACCATGGCCTCACCTGAATCGCCCGCCACTTCGCGCGCGGCCTCCAGCGCATCATTGATGGTGTGCGCCACGATCACGCCCTCAGGATGGTAGTTCGCATCGCGGGTGATCACGATAGTAGTGCGCCCCGGCAGGAGGCGACCGATCGACTCGAAGGTCTTACGCCCCATGATGACCGGCTTGCCCAGAGTCATGGCCTTGAAATGCCGCAGGTCGGCGGGCAGGCGCCAAGGCAAACCATCGCCCTTGCCGATCAGGCGCTGGTTGTCCATGGCGGCGATGATGGTGACACGCATGGCTTATTCAGTGGGAGGATGGCTTGGATAGCGGGTGGAGCCAAACTTTAACACCAGCACCGCTAAGGTCAGAGTCAGGATGCTACCGGAAAAGACAAGGATTTCTTGCAAGTCCATGGTCTTGACATCCACCACCAACACCCGGGTGAGCGCAGTAATGGCAATGTAGACCAAAAAGCGCACGGGCAAACGGTGGGTACGGAAGTAGACCCCCACCATGGCAAGGATTTCAAGGTAGATGAACAGGAGGAGAATGTCTTTGAGTGTGGGCGCGGCTATCCCCTCGAAGATATGAGTGAATTCGCCATAGGCTGACCAGATGGTCGCGGCCGCAATGGCGAACAGCATGAGGTTGTGGAGCACACTAATGAATAGCGTGCCCCCCATATCCACCGCGCGTTTGATCCTAAGCAATCGCATCGTTTGTTCAGTCATGACGTCCTCTCTAAGCAAAGGCTGAAAAATCCATCCGTGGTTTTTTCAGTTCGGCTCACCGCGAAGTGTGAATCGCGGTGGCCTCCGCGAATCGAATCAAGGACTTGCCCCCTTGTTCGCGTCAGGGCACCCTTGCCCCAGACAGGAACCGCTGAGTTATTCAGCAGTTCCCGAACAGGATGTTGAAAAAAGGCGTCCTGCCCTGCTTCAACTCGCTTGGTCCTCCTCTTTGGCCCTTCCGGCATTCATGCCGGAAGCCCCTACGGGGATGGGCCTGAGAATCAATCACTGAAAGTCGGTTGATCTTCGCGCAAGCCATCCCTGGCTTGCCAGTCTTTAGACCGCCACGGGGGCCTTAATGTGAGGGTGAGGATCGTAACCTTCAAGTGTGAAGTCCTCGTAGCGGAAGGCGAAGATATCTTGGATATCGGGATTGAGATGCATACGCGGCAGCGGACGAGGGGTGCGGGAAAGCTGCAGCTCAACCTGCTCGAGATGGTTGAGGTAGAGATGGCAGTCTCCGCCGGTCCAGATGAATTCCCCGGCTGTTAACCCCGTCACCTGCGCCACCATCATGGTCAGCAAGGCGTAGCTTGCAATATTGAAAGGCACGCCAAGGAAGATATCCGCGCTGCGCTGGTAGAGCTGGCAAGAGAGTCGACCGTCCGCGACATAAAACTGGAACAAGGTATGGCAGGGCGGTAGGGCCATCTTGTCGATCTCCGCCACATTCCAGGCGGAGACGATCAGGCGGCGCGAGTCGGGGTTGGTTTTGATCTGCTCGATGACCTGGCTGATCTGATCGATATGACGGCCGTCCGGCGCCGGCCAGCTGCGCCACTGCACGCCGTACACCGGCCCGAGCTCGCCGCGCTCGTCCGCCCACTCGTCCCAAATGCTGACGCCGTGTTCCTTGAGGTAGGCGATGTTGCTGTCCCCGCGCAAAAACCACAGCAACTCGTGGATGATGGACTTGAGGTGCAGCTTCTTGGTGGTGACCAACGGAAACCCCGCAGAGAGGTCGAAACGCATCTGGTAGCCAAACACGCTGCGCGTGCCGGTGCCCGTGCGGTCATGCTTCTCGGTGCCGTGGTCGCGCACGTAGCGCATCAGTTCAAGGTATTGCTTCATACGTGCTGCCGCTTGCGGTAAGCCATAATGAAAAAGAACGCCCCAACCAGGATCATCGGCCAGGATAACAACATGCCCATGGACAGCCAGCCCCCGAAGATGAAGCCAAGATGGGCGTCCGGCTCCCTAACCTGCTCCACGGCAAACCGGAAACAACCGTAGAGCAGCAAAAAGAGGCCGGAGACGGCCATCCGCGGGCGGGGTCTGGCCGAGAACCACCACAGCAAGACGAACAGCACGATGCCCTCGAGGAAGCCCTCATAGAGCATGGAGGGGTGGCGCGGCAGGCTGTCCACATGCGGGAACACCATACCCCAAGGCAGCTCGGTCGGCCGCCCCCATAGCTCGCCGTTGATGAAGTTGCCGATACGTCCAGCCAACAGCGCAGGCGGCACCAAGGGTGCGACGAAATCAGCCACGGTAAAGAAATGGCGGTTCGTGCGGCGCGCATACCAAGCCATCGCCAGGATCACGCCCAAGAGACCGCCATGGAAGGACATCCCACCCTCCCACACGCGAAAGAGCATCAGCGGGTCAGCAAGAAAGCTCTGGAATTTATAAAACAGGATATAGCCAATCCGCCCGCCGAAAATCACCCCGAGCGCGATATAGAACAGCATGTCCCCCGGCTCCTCCTTGCCAAAGCCCTTGGCCTCGGCACGCAGGCGCCCTAAGCCCCAACCCAGGGCAAAGCCGACCAGGTACATCAACCCATACCAGTGGACCTTGAGCGGCCCAAGCTGGAGGGCGACGGGATCGATGTGCGGGTAGACGAGCATGGCAAGGTCAGTAGTCAAGCTGGAAGGATGCGGGTATAGACGGCCTTCAGGTAATCCGTCTCGGGAATGGCCGGGTGGACCGGGTGGTCAGCGCCTTGGCGGCCGAACTCGAGGATCTGCATGGAGCGATCGACATGGCGCGCGGCGGCCCACATCAGCTCGGGCAGCTTGTCACGCTGCAGGTGGTGCGAGCAGGAACAGGAGATCAGGATGCCGTCGCGGGAGAGCACCTGCATGGCCATCTGGTTGACCCTGCGATAGGCCGCAAGGCCCGCCTCGACATCCTTGCGCCGCTTGATAAAGGCTGGCGGGTCGCACACGACCACATCGAAGCGCTCGCGCTCCTCACGCAGACCGCGCAGGACCTCGAACACATCACCCTCAAGGGTGCGCAGCCCTTCATCCACCCCATTCAGCTCGGCATTGACGCGCGCCTGCGTGAGGGCGAGTGCCGAGGCATCCACGCACACGGCCTCACTCGCGCCGTGGCGCAGGGCCTGCACGCCCCAGCCGCCCATGTAGGAAAAGAGGTCCAGCACGCGCGCGCCCTTGACGTAGCGCGCAAGGCGCATGCGATTGTCGGCCTGATCGAAAAACCAGCCGGTCTTCTGCCCATCCCACGGGCGCACACGAAAAGTCGCGCCGTTCTCGAGCACATCGACCTCCTCCGGCACTTCGCCGTAGGCCAGCTCAATACCCTTCTCCAGCCCTTCGAGCTCACGGCTGAGGGTGTCGTTGCGCAGCAGGATACCAGCAGGCCGCAACACCTTGACCAAGGCCTCGATGATGGCCTCGCGCACCGCCTCCATCCCGGCCGTCGTGACTTGCGCCACCAGCACGTCGCCGTAGCGATCGACCACAAGGCCCGGCAAGCCGTCGGCCTCGCCGTGCACCAGGCGATAGTGCGGCGTTGGGAACAGGCGCTCACGCAGGGACAAGGCGATCTTCAGCCGGTGCACGATCAGCGAACGGTCGAGTCGATGCGCACCGCGACCAAACATGCGCGCGACAATGAGGGAATGTGGATTGACATAGGCCAGCCCCATCGCCTTGCCGTTGTTGGCCACGACCACCACCTGCTGGCCCGGGGCGAAGTCGGTCAGCGGGGTCGCCTGGGTATCGACCTCATTGCTGTAGATCCAGGGATGACCGGCCTTGAGGCGGTGCTCTTCGTTCTTCTTAAGCCGCAGCGGGGCCAGCGTGGAGGCGTCAGCGTTCGACCTGGACATGCATCGTGCTCCTTGAAGCTTCGCATCATACCCCGGGGCGCCCCATGCGGCGATGGCCCGCCTGAATGGGGCATCGGCCCAAGGGCGGGACTCCTATACCCAACGAGAGGATCGAGAGGATGGATACCCCTGCCCTAACAGGATGAGCACGCCTTCATGGGGGCTTCACGAGTCTGCCACGGAAATGCAACGCGGAATGCCTAACATGCCCTGTCAAGTTGTATCCGGAGTCCTGCGCCATGACCACGAACGCCCCTGGGTCCCGCCTGAAGGTGCAGCTCGCTGCGCATGCGGATGACATTCAGCGCAGCTTGCGCCTGCGCCATCAGGTCTTTGTCGAGGAAATGGGCTGCAAGGCCCAGGTCGAAAACGGCCTGGAATTCGACCGCTATGACCCCTTCTGCCATCACCTGCTGGTGATCGATCAAGACAGCGACACCGTGGTCGCCAGCACCCGCATCCTCACCGAAACCCAGGCCCGCGCCGCCGGTGGCTTTTACTCCGCCAATGAGTTCGACATGGACATGATTCACCATCTGCCCGGCCGGGTGATGGAGATCGGCCGTACCTGCGAGCATCCAGAACATCGCTAAGGGGCCACCCTCGGCATGCTGTGGCAGGGGCTCGCCCGGTTCATGGAGATCCACCGCATCGGCTACCTGTTCGGCTGCGCCAGCATCCCGATGCATGACGGCGGCCTTGCTGCCCGCCTAATCATGGACGAACTGCGTGAAAAGTACCTAAGCCCCGAAGACCAGCGCGTCGTCCCCCGCTGGCCGCTGCCGAAGATCGACGCTGCCGTAAAGGCCGATGGTAAGGTGCGCATGCCGCCACTGCTGAAGGCCTATATGCGCCTTGGCGCCCAGGTCTGCGGTGAACCCTGCTTGGATCCTGACTTTGCTTGTGCCGACATTTTCATCCTGCTCGATGTCGATCGCCTGCAGGCGCGCTATCATCGCCACTTTATCCTCCGTCAGGCCCCCATCGAGCATGAAGCCCGCCCTGCCACCCAGAAGGTGGCTTAAGACCCTCAGAGTTGCCTTCCAGCTTGGGTGGGGCGCCCTGCGCATCCTTTTTATCCACGACCCGTTTGCGCCGCACAACGCCCGCATCATCCGCACCTGGCATAAGGCCATTTGCCGCGCTCTTGGTCTTGAGGTGGTAGTCCATGGCCAGCCGCTGCCCGGTGCGCTGTATGTCAGCAACCATATCTCCTGGCTCGACATCCCCGTGCTCGCCAGCCTGATCGAGGGCTCCCGCTTTCTGTCCAAGTCCGAAGTGCGCGACTGGCCGCTGATCGGCCTGCTGGCCCGACGCGCCGGCACCCTGTTCATCCAGCGCGGCAACGGCCAAAAGGAGGCCAGCGCCCAGATCACCCAAGGACTGGGCGAAGGACACGGCATCATCCTCTTCCCCGAGGCCACCACGACCGATGGCCTGTCCCTGCGCCGCTTCCACCCCCGCTTGTTGCAGGCGGCCATCGACGCGGGCGTGCCGGTGCAGCCCATTGCCTTGCGCTACCTCGATGCCGACGGTCAGCCCAACCCGCGCGCCGCCTACACGCACGGTGACACGGTCATGGACACCTTCCGCCGCGTGGTGGCCGAGGATGGCCTGCGGGTCGAGGTGTATTTCCTCCCCCCACTCCAGCCCAGCGGGGCGACCCGCACGCAACTGGCTGATCTCGCCCAGACCCAGGTGGCGCAAACGCTCGCCCTGCCCATCCTCAGCGGCCGTGAAGACGCCTGATGGGCTGGTGGCAGGAAAAACGCTTGGAGGAGCTCGGCCCTAGACATGGGAAAGTCTGTGCGACGGCTGCGGCCTGTGCTGCCTGCACAAGCTGGAGGACGAGGACGACGGTACGGTCTATACCACCGACGTCGCCTGCGAGCTGCTGGACTGCGCCACCGCGCGCTGCTCCGACTACCCAAACCGCCAGCGGCGCGTGCCCGGCTGCACCGTGCTGCGCGCCGAGGATGTGGCCGCCTTCCACTGGCTGCCCCCCACCTGCGCCTACCGTCTCGTCGCGGAGGGCCGCGACCTGCCGGACTGGCACCCGCTGCGCACGAGCGACTCCGACTCCACCCGCAAGGCAGGCCGCTCCGTGGCTGGCCGCTGCGTGTCAGAACGGGAGGTGCCCATGGAGGAGTTGGAGGAGCACGTCATCCTCTGAGTCTCCCCTGTACAGGCGTAAGACCTGAGGGAGGCGGGAAACAGACGGGGAGAGGACTGGGGCTTACCCCCTCCGCGGCACGGCCATCAGGACAATAAACAAAAATGCGGCAGCGACCACGATGGACGGTCCGGCCGGAATGTCGTAGCGCAGCGAGGCACCAAGCCCCAAGCCGACAGACAGAGCCCCGATGACAGCCGCCCCTACGGCCATCTGGAGAGGGGTGCGCGCCAACCGCCGCGCGGCAGCTGCAGGAATGATCAGCATGGAGATGGTTAGCAGGATGCCGACCAGCTTCATGGCCAGAGCGACGAACACCGCCAAAACCAGCATGAAAGCAAGGCGCAGGACCATGACCTGCCGTCCCTCCACCGCCGCCAGCTCCTCGTGCACGGTCAGACTGAGCAGACCCTGCCAAAGCCCGGCCAGCAGCGCGAGGCCGAACAGATCAGCCACGCCGATCCACAGCAGTTCTTCCGGCCGCAGGGCGAGGATGTCGCCGAATAAATAGGCGAACAGATCGACCCGTATATCTTCCATGAAGGCCAGCACGACAAGACCGAGGGCGAGGCTGGCGTGAGCCAAAAGGCCAAGGAGGGTATCCTCCGCCAGCCCCTCCGCCGGATGGCGACGGGCTAGGATGATGGCGATCACCGTCCCCACCGCCGCTACCCCAATCATCGGCTCAAGATGAAAGAGCAGACCAAGGCCGACTCCAAGGAAGGCCGAATGGGCCAGCGTTTCGCCAAAATAAGCCATCCGCCGCCAGACCACGAAACAGCCGAGCGGCCCGGCCAGCAGCGCCACACCCACGCCACCGAGCAGGGCATAGACGAGGAAATCGGGAACCGGGAACTCAATCATGCCTGCACTCCTTGCCACACTCCGGACCATGCCGCTGTCCGTGTGGAATCACATTACCGTGGAGGTCGTGGTGGTGGTCGTGCCGGTGCTGGTAGAGCGCAAAGCCCTCCCAGTCCGAACCGAACATGCGCAGGTACTCGGGATGGCGGCTGATCGACTCGGGCGTGCCGACGCAGCAGACATGGCGCTCCAGACACACCACTTGGTCCGTCGCCGACATGACCAGGTGCAGGTCGTGCGAGATCATCAACACACCGCAGCCCGTTTCATCCCTCAGGCGGGCAATCAGGGCATACAGCTCCTGCTGGCCATGCACATCCAACCCCTGCGCGGGTTCATCCAGCACTAACAGCTGCGGGGTACGCAACAAGGCACGCGCCAGCAGGACGCGCTGCATCTCGCCGCCGGACAGGGCGCGCAGCTGCCGCTGCCGCAGGTATCCCGCGCCCAGCCCGTCCAGCACCTCGCGCCGACACCCGGCGCTGCTCGCTCCCGCCAGGCGCAGGAAGGCATCCACGTCCATCGGCAAGAAGGGCGGCGGCTGAAAGCGCTGCGGCACGTAGCCCACCACCAGCCCTTCACGACGCTCGATCCGCCCCGCATCAGCCTTCATCAGTCCCAGCAGCACGCGCACCAGCGTGGTCTTGCCCGCTCCATTGGGCCCCACCAAGGTGACGATCTGGCGCGGGGCCACCGCAAGCCCAACCCCGTCGAGCAAGCGTGTTCCGTCACGGATGACCGTCACGCCTTCCGCCCGGATCAAAAAAGAGGTTTCCGCCATGCATGTGCCCCCATCGGCCTGTTTTGGCGCTATGATTATTGTTATAAAGTAACATCGTTGTTGCACACACAGGGGGCCCCATGCGATTCATCCGCCATCTACTTCCCATCCTCGCCCTGATCATCAGCACACCGCTCGCAGCGACCCCGCAAGTTGTCACCAGCATCAAGCCCATCAACGATTTGGTGCACGCGGTCATGGAGGGGGTCGGCGAGCCCGTCCGCCTAATCCCCCCCGGCAGCTCGCCGCACACCTATGCCCTCAAGCCTTCCGAACGCCTGGCGTTAGAGAAGGCAGATATCCTGTTTTGGATTGGCCCCGAGGTGGAGACCACGCTGGCCAAGGCCAGCAAGACCCTGCGCCCTGACGCCCGCATCATCACCCTCTCGACCCTGCCGGACATCGAGCTTCTCCCCGCCCGCACCGGCGGCGATTGGGAGAAACATGAGCATGCGCATGGGCATGAGCATGCGCATGCTCACGGGCATGGGCATGGGCATGAAGCGCAGCATCATCACCATGGCACCAGCTTCGATGGTCATTTGTGGCTCTCCCCGGCCAATGCCAGCATGATCGTGCGCGCCGCAAGCAGCATTCACAGTGCCGCCGACCCCGAGCACGCCCCTCAGTATGCCGCCAATGCCGAACAGGCCATCCGCCGTCTCACAGCCCTCGACGACGAACTGAAGAAAAAACTTGCACCTGTGGCGGCCAAGCCCTTTATCGTCTTCCACGACGCCTACCAGTATTTCGAACACACTTATGGCTTGCGCGCCGTTGGTTCCATCCTAGTGAGCCCCGAGGCCATGGCCTCCGTCGGCCGGGTGCAGGCGATGCGGGAAAAGATCAAAAAACTCGGGGCGGTATGCGTGTTCAGCGAGCCGCAGTTTGAGCCCAAACTGGTGCAGACCCTGATCGAGGGCACCCAGGCACGTAGCGGCACGCTCGATCCACTGGGCGCGAAGCTCCCACCTGGCCTTGCAGGCTATGAGCAGCTGCTACAGCAGCTGGCCGATAATTTGACAAGCTGTCTTGCCTCCATGCCTTAGCAGGCTGTTGAAAAACGCTTTCAACAGCCTCCGCAAGGGCTGGAGTCTTGCCGAGGCCGAGCGTTGGCTGGCGCCGATTTTGGGTTACGATTTAGATTAGGTCCTAGCCTCCATACCATGGCGTGGCATGTCCCCCCGTGCCGCGCCCTCTTCTTCCTGTGGAACTCAACATGAACTACACCCCCGCCCCCATCACCGACGCCGAACTCGAGGAACTCGAGAGCTTCTTGCTCTCCGAACAGGTGCCGGAGGAGAGTATGAGCCTGTCCGAGCTGGACGGCTTCCTCACCGCCCTGGCAGTTGGCCCCGAGGTCGTGCCGCCGAGTGAATGGCTGCCGGTGCTCTGGCAGGGCGAAGGCCCGGTCTTCGACAGCCCCGCCGAGGTCGAGCGCGTACTGGGGCTAATCCTTGCCCTCAACGCCCGCATTGTCGAAGGCATCCAGCAGGACGAGCTTGCACCAATGTTCAACATCGAGGTCCAGGACGACGATTCCGAGCTGATGACTCCGGATGGCTGGTGCTGGGGCTTTATGCAGGGCGTTATGCTGCGCGAGGACGCCTGGAAGCCACTGCTCGACTCGGAGGACGGCGAGCTGCTCGACCCGATCGCGATGATCGCCGGCGGGGGCCGTCAGTTGCCTGAGTTCGCTAAGATCCAGAACTCCCCCGAGGACTACGAGGAGTTCCTCGACATGATCAGCGGCGCAGCCCTAGACATCCGCGACTACTGGGCCGAGCGTAGCAAGCCCGCCACCTACGGCAACCTGCACTGAGACTCCGTCGCCCGGAACCGCCAGGACTTCCCGATAAAAAAAGGCCCGACAGACAAACGCTGCCTGGCCTTTTTATCCCCGCCCACGAAACGATCGGAGCGATAGCGCTTGTCGATCAGGCGATCGGGATCCTGTGTTCTTTGACCTTCTCCCGCTTGGGCAGAATCAATTCAAGCACGCCGTCCTTAAAGCTGGAGGTCGCCTTTTCCGCCTCTACTGCGGCGGGCAGGATGATGCTGCGCTCAAATGACCGGCTGCTGATTTCGCGCCGGTGATAACGGCCCTTCTCGTCTGCCACCTCCTCACGCCGACTCGCCCCTTTGATAACGAGATCATCACCCATCAGGGACACCTCGATCTCATCCTTGCTAAAGCCGGGAATTTCAGCGCGTACAACGATCTCACCTTCGCGGTCGATCACATCCATCTTCGGGAAGCGCGCTTCCATAGTCGCCATCATCTCACCCCACATCGGCCGCCCCCACAGCGGGCGTATCCAGCCACGACGTGGGAAAAAGGACTCGAACAGCTGTTCCATCTCTTCGAACGGGGTGAGGGTCCGGACGAAGGGCTCCTCGCGCACGGCGACTTCCGCGCCTTTCTGCTTCTCTTCTTTAGTCATGATCACATCCTCAACATGCAGTGATGATCGAACGAGTACTCGATACGACGGGGGACAACCAGAATCCCCCTTTTCATATAGCAAAGGTAGTTGGATTCTGCCACATGCCACCGCAGGATATTCTGCGACTGGACAAAGCATCGACTAGACTTAGCCTCCCCTTCGGATAGCACATGCAGAGATAAGCGACACCATGCCCACGAGTGCCCTGCCGCGCTGGATGAACGACCTCGCGTTCGCCCTGCTCCTGCTGACCCTCGCCTGGCTCATCATGCGCCCACCTCCCCTAGAGCCGGTGCAGCCGGTACCCTACACACAATTCAAGGCGCTGGTGCGCGAGGGGGCTATGGCCGAGATTTCACTACGCGACAAGGTGATACAAAGTCGGCTCGTCGCGCCCTCTCGGCCTGCAAGGTACCCTCATCCAGATTGAGATCTTCGTCGGCATCGGCGCCTCGCGGGGGCGCCGCCTGTTTAAGGCCGTCAAGGAAAACGCCCCCGCCATCGTCCTCATCGACGAGCTGGACAGCATCGGCCGCACCCGCAGCACACGCCTTGGTGGCGGACACGACGAGCGCGAGCAACCCCTCAATAAGATCCTCCCCGAACTGGACGGCCTCACCGGGCGCGAGGCGGTGAAGGACCGCAAGGACAGCATGGCCATCCTCAGGGTACATCTGCGCAAGATCCCGATCGCCAGAGGCGTGGATCTCGACCGGATCGCTGCGAGAACCCCCGACTTCACCGACGCAGATTTCAAAAACCTGGTCAATGAGGCCGCCATCCTCGCCGCACGTGACAACGAGGAGCAGGTGCGTGTGAAGCATTTCGATAAGGCGCCTACTCGGCAAGACGCCCTCGCTCGTGAATCCAGCCCGAGAAACGCCACCGCCTGGCGGTGATCCTCGCCGGACGCGCGGCCGAGGAGGCCTTGCCCGACAACCTCAGCTCCGGGGCGGACGACGACATCCGCCAGGCCACCCAGCTCGCCCGCGCCATGCTCGGGCGCTGGGGCATGTCGCGCAAGATCGGCCCCGTGGACCTGCGCGAGAGCAACGAGCAGCCCTTCCTCGGTCTTGAGATTGCCCAGCCCCGGCGCTACAGCGAACATGCAGCGCGCGCTGTGGACGAGGCGGTGCAGGCCCTGCAAAAGGCCCAAGGAGACCGCGCGCGAGGTCATCCGCGCCTACCGGGCCGAGCTGGACCGGCGAGTCGCGGCTCCAGAGGAGAAAGAAACGCTGGAGCGGGCAAAGATCGAAGGGATCCTGGGAGTAAGGCCTGACGCTGGTCACCCAAAGCCTGCCGAAAGGCCCTCGGACAAGGCCGTCGTGTAGAGCGGGCGGATTAGCGAAGCGCAATCCAGCGGAGGATGCGGCCGGGAAGAAATCAATAAAAAAGGCCGGTTTTCCCGGCCTTCTCTTTGCGCTTGCGCCCCTCGGCGTCAATCCCACCTCAACGCCCCACCCGTCTGGTATTCCGTCACCCGAGTCTCGAAGAAATTCTTCTCTTTCTTCAGGTCGATGACCTCGCTCATCCACGGGAAGGGGTTGGTCGCACCAGCATACAGCTCCGGCAGGCCGAGCTGGTTGCAGCGGCGGTTGGTGATGAAGTGCATGTACTTCTCGCACATCTCCGCGTTCAGCCCCAAGAGGCCGCGCGGCATGGTGTCGCGGGCGTAGGCGACTTCAAGCTCGCAGGCAGTGCGCAGCATCTCCAGAACCTCGGCCTGGAACGCGGCGGTCCACAGGTGTGGGTTCTCGAGGCGGATGGTGTTGATGACGTCGATGCCGAAGTTTAAGTGAATCGACTCGTCGCGCATGATGTACTGGTACTGCTCGGCGATGCCGGTGAGCTTGTTGCGGCGCCCGAGGCTCAGGATCTGGGCGAAGCCGGTGTAGAACCACATGCCCTCGAACACCACGTAGAACGCAACCAGGTCACGCAGGAAGTTCTGCGCACCCTCGGTGGTGCTGGTGTCGAACTGACCGTCCATCAGGTTCTTGGTGTACTTGAGCGCCCACGCATCCTTCGCGGTGATGGACGGTACCTCGCGGTACATATTGAACACCTCGCCCTCGGACAGTCCGAGGCTGTCAACAATGTACTGGAAGGTGTGGGTGTGGATCGCCTCCTCGAAGGCTTGGCGCAGCAGATACTGGCGGCACTCGGGGTTGGTGATGTTCTTGTAGATGGCGAGCACAATATTGTTGGCGACTAGGCTCTCCGCGGTGGCGAAGAAGCCGAGGTTGCGCAACACCATGGTACGCTCATCTGGGGTGAGACCATCCCTGCTCTTCCACAGGGCGATGTCGGCCTGCATGGAAACCTCGGTCGGCATCCAGTGGTTATTGCACGCGGCGAGGTATTTCTCCCACGCCCAGGTGTACTTCATCGGCAACAGCTGGTTGACGTCTGCGGTGGCATTGATGATGCGCTTCTCGGAGACATTGATGCGTGCAGCGCCGGTGGCGATGGCGTCCAGACCGCTTGAGGCACGCTGTTCGCCGTGAGCTGACTCATCGGAGTCGTGCATCCGGAGCGCGCCCTCGATCACGGCCAGGGGAACCGGGGCGGCGGAAGGCTCCGCCGGGGTAAAGTTTTTGCTCGGAATAGGATCGTCCCAGTTCAGCATGATGGTGTCCTCCAATCTAGCCCACCTTATTGGCAGGCCTCACAAGTGGGGTCGAGAATCGAGCAAGCTTTCGGCATGGCCGGTTCGGCGGGATCGACACTCACGCTGCGCAGCTTACCGTCAAGCTTGGTCAGGGTGGTCTTCTCGACGTGGGTCTTGCCCATGGCACGCAGGTAGTAGGTCGTCTTCAGGCCCCGCACCCAGGCGAGCTTGTAGAGGTTGTCGAGCTTGGGCCCAGACGGCTCGGCCATGTATAGGTTCAAGGATTGGGCCTGATCGATCCACTTCTGCCGACGGGAAGCGGCCTCAACCAACCAGCGCGGGTCGATCTCGAACGCGGTGGCATAGAGCTGCTTGAGCTCCTCCGGCACCCGGTCGATCGGCTGCACGCTACCGTCGAAGTACTTCAGGTCATTGACCATCACCTCATCCCACAAGCCAAGCTTTTTCAGGTCCGCGGCAAGGTAGGGGTTGACCACGGTAAAGTCGCCCGACAGGTTGGATTTGACAAACAGGTTCTGGTAGGTCGGCTCGATCGACTGGCTCACCCCGCAGATGTTGGAGATGGTCGCGGTCGGTGCGATCGCCATGACGTTGGAGTTACGCATGCCGTACTTCTTCACCCGCTCACGCAGGCTGGCCCAGTCAAGGGTCTGACTGCGATCCTGCTCAAGATAGCCGCCTCGCCCCTGTTCCAAAAGGTCAATAGAATCGATCGGCAAAATACCCTTGCTCCATAGAGAGCCGTCGTAGCTGGGGTACTTACCGCGCTCCTCGGCGAGCTGAGAAGAGGCCTGAATGGCGAAGTAACTGATGGCCTCCATCGAAGTGTCAGCGAACTCGACCGCATCCTGCGAGGCATAGGGCAACCGCAACTTGTAGAGCGCGTCCTGGAAGCCCATGATGCCGAGCCCGACCGGGCGGTGACGCAGATTGGAATTACGTGCCTGCGGAACCGCGTAGTAGTTGTAGTCGATCACATTATCGAGCATGCGCATGGCGGTGCGGATGGTGCGCTCCAGCTTTTGCATGTCGAGACCATGCTCATTCACGTGCTGGGCAAGATTGATCGAACCAAGGTTGCACACGGCGATCTCATGGTCGTTGGTGTGCAGGGTAATCTCGGTACATAGGTTGGAGGAGTGCACCACACCCGCGTGCTGGTTGGTATAGCGCAGATTGCAGGGATCTTTGAAGGTGATCCACGGATGGCCGGTCTCGAACAGCATCGAGAGCATCTTGCGCCACAACTGCACCGCCGGGATGCGCTTGAACAGCTTGATGCGTCCCTCGTCCGCCATGCGCTCGTACTCGATATAGCGCTTCTCGAAGGCTTGGCCGGTCAAATCGTGCAGGTCCGGACAGTCCGCCGGCGAGAACAGGGTCCAATCCTGCTCCTCGATCACGCGCTTCATGAACAGGTCCGGGATCCAGTTGGCGGTGTTCATGTCGTGGGTACGACGCCGGTCGTCCCCCGTATTTTTACGTAGGTCGAGGAATTCCTCGATGTCCAAGTGCCAGGTCTCAAGGTAGGCGCAAACTGCCCCCTTGCGCTTGCCCCCTTGATTGACTGCTACGGCGGTGTCGTTGGCCACTTTGAGGAAGGGCACCACGCCCTGCGACTTGCCGTTGGTACCCTTGATGTGGGAGCCGAGGGCACGCACGCGGGACCAGTCGTTACCCAGACCACCAGCAAACTTGGACAGGAGTGCATTGTCCTTGATGGCACTGAAGATGCCGTCAAGATCATCGGGCACAGTGGTCAGGTAGCAGCTGGAGAGCTGCGGACGCAAGGTGCCAGAGTTGAACAGGGTCGGAGTGCTGCTCATAAAGTCGAAGGAAGACAGCAACTGGTAGAACTCAATCGCGCGCGCCTCGCGGTCGATCTCGTTGATGGCCAACCCCATCGCCACGCGCATGAAGAAAACCTGTGGAAGCTCGATACGATGGCCTTCATGATGAATGAAATAGCGATCGTACAGCGTCTGCAAACCAAGGTAGGTGAACTTCAGGTCACGCGACGCATCCAGGGCTCTGCCCAGACGTTCGAGGTCAAAACTGCGCAATTCGGGATCAAGCAGCCCATATTCCACACCCCGAAGGATAAAAGCGCGGAAGGCCTCGCTGTAGCGCTGTTCCATCTCGGCCTGAGTGGCATGACTGGGAGTCAGGTTGAGGTAGGTCAATGCCTCGGTGCGCAGCTGATCCATCAGCAGGCGGGCGGCGACGAAGGAGTAGTTCGGCTCCTTCTCGATCAAGGTGCGCGCGCTCATGACCAAGGCGGCACTCACTTCTTTCTCGGATACCCCGTCGTACAGGTTGCGCAGGGTTTCCTCGAGCACCAAGGCAGGCGCTGTACCCTCCAGGCCGGCACAGGCCTCGCGGGCCAAGGTGCGCATCCGCTCCATATCCAGCGGCACCATGGTACCGTCGAGCCGGGTCACGTTGAGGGCGCGAGCGTCCGGAGCTGCTTCAGCCTCCTGCCCCATTTTCTCGGCGCGCTCGCGCGCACGAGCCTCACGATAAAGTACGTAGGCTCGTGCAACCTTATGATACCCTCCGCGCATCAGGGCCAGTTCAACCTGATCCTGGATGTCTTCGATATGAAAGGTGCCACCACCCGGGGAACGACGCTTGAGCGCGGCGACCACCGTGTCGGTCAGCGCTGCCACAGTTTCGTGAATACGCATAGAGGCTGCCGCTGAGCCCCCCTCAACGGCCAGGAAGGCCTTGGTCATCGCCACACTGATCTTGCTCGCATCAAAGCTAGTGACCTTGCCGTTACGACTGATCACGCGGAACTGACCCGGCGCAGGCAGCATCGCATCGACCGCCTACGCGGTCGCCACCAGGGCAGAAGGGGTCTTTTGCACGGGACAGGAAGTCGAAGCGCCAGGGGTCATTACTTCATCTCCCACCGAAACCACCAGACACATCATATAGGGTCAGGGCACCTCGTCAAGCACTATATGCTGTGTATAGACC
>JARJMX020000121.1 GCA_029335925.2 Gammaproteobacteria bacterium | reverse complement strand
ACAGTGGCTGAACCGCCACCCCCTTGACCACCGCGAGTGCCTGGCGCAGGAATTCCGCCTGCGGGTAGGGGCGATCTTCAAAGCCCGCACGTCCGCGGGCATCCGCTTCACAGACGAGCAGGAAGGACTCGAAGCGCTCCGGGCGGCGCAGAGCATCCAGCCCTTCCAGCAGCTTAAGGAGGGTGGAGGGGCGTAGCTCGAAGGCCTTGTGCGCATGGAGGTGCCAGCGCGCGGCCATAAGAGCCAGGTCGCGATCATGCGTCGGCAGGCGCAGGCGCTCGGCTAGGCGCTTTATAAGCTGCGCTCCGCGGCGCTCGTGGCCGTAGTGGTGGGGCCAAAGCTCGCGGGGCGTGTTGCCTTTGCCCAAGTCGTGCAGCAGGGCAGCAAAGCGCGTGGCGCCATCCGCGCCCAGCCGCACAGCCTGCTGCAACACCATCAGGCTGTGCACGCCGGTATCGATCTCGGGGTGATGCATGGCAGGCTGCGGCACGCCGAACAGGGCATCAAGCTCCGGCAGCAGGCGGGCCAGCGCGCCGGTCTCGCGCAGCACCTCGAAGAAGCGCGCGGGATGGTCGGTCGCCAGCGCCTTGACGATCTCCTGCCACACGCGCTCCGGCACCAGCGCGTCGATCTCGCCGTTGTGGACCATGTGGCGCATCAGGATGAGGGTCTCGTCCGCCACACGGAAGCCGAGGGATGCGAAGCGGGCGGCGAATCGGGCCACGCGCAGTAGGCGCACGGGGTCCTCGGCGAAGGCGGGCGAGACGTGGCGCAGCAGGCGCGCCTTAAGATCGCGCGCACCGCCGTAGGGGTCGATCAGACGGCCGTCCGCAGCCTGGGCGATGGCATTGATGGTCAGGTCGCGGCGGGCCAGATCCTCCTCGAGGGTCACCTTTGGGGAGGCGTGCACGACGAAGCCGTGGTAGCCGTGTCCGGACTTCCGCTCGGTACGGGCGAGGGCATATTCTTCGTTGGTTTCGGGATGAAGGAAGACGGGGAAATCTTTGCCGACCGGGCGGAAGCCGCGCTCAAGCATGTCCGCGGGGGTGGCTCCGACCACGACGTAATCCCGCTCCCTGACCGGCAGGCCGAGCAAGGCGTCGCGCACCGCGCCGCCGACCAGATAGATTTTCATTTCCGGGAAGGCTCCTCGATGAAATCACATAGATGTGGTATTAGAATTGAGTGATATGACTCAGTCGCATGGTCTGCTGTTCCGAGCAGTTTGATTGATCCGGAGGCTCGTATGGACCCCTTTGCACGCATTCTCACCCAGTCCCCGCTGCTGGAAACCGTCATCCGCTCCGCCCAGATCGTCGCCCGTACGGATGCGACTGTGCTGCTGACCGGTGAGACCGGCACCGGCAAGGATCTGATGGCCCGTGCTTTGCATGAAGCCAGCCCGCGTGCGGGCGCCCCTTTTGTCGCCCTCAACTGCGCCGCCCTGCCGGAGTCACTGGTCGAGTCCGAGCTGTTTGGCCACAAGCGCGGTGCCTTCACCGGCGCGCTGGAGGATCGTCCCGGTCACGTACGCAGTGCACACGGTGGTACCCTGTTCCTCGACGAAGTGGGCGAATTGCCGCTGGCCGCGCAGGCTAAGTTGCTGCGTTTTCTTGAGTCGGGCGAATGCATGCCGGTGGGCGACAGCCGGGTAGTGAAGGTGGATGTGCGAGTGATTGCCGCCACCAACCAGGACCTTGCCACGCTGGTGCGTGAGGGACGTTTCCGCGAGGACCTCTACTACCGCCTGCAGGTGGTACCGCTGGAACTGCCCCCCCTGCGCGAGCGGAGCGGCGACATCGACATGCTGCTTAACCGTTTCCTGCTGCACTTCGCCGGTGAGCATGGTGTACCGATGCCGCAACTCAGCCAAGAGGCGCGCGCCGCCCTGCGTCGCCACCGCTGGCCGGGTAACGTGCGCGAGCTTCGCAATCTGGCTGAGCGTCTGGTGGTGCTGTTCCATGGCCGTACCGTGGATCTTAGCAACCTGCCGCGTGAGATCACTCAGGCCGCGGGCAAGGTGACCGTGGGGGGCAACGCCTTCCTCCTGCCGGAGGAGGGCATCGACCTTGAATGGCTGGAGTCGGAGATGATCCGTCAGGCCTTGGAGCGCTCGCGCGGTAATAAAAGCCGGGCCGCCCGCCTGCTCGGCATCACCCGCGACACGCTGCTGTACCGCCTGAAAAAGTTCGCGCTGGCCTGACCGAGGCCGATCGCGACTCTTTCTGAACGGCCCGCGAGGGCCGTTTTTCATTATTCCTGCGAATATAAGGGGTGTATCCCTCCCTCTTCCGTCTATGCTCAGCCTTGTGGGGGAGAGTGAACGTCCGGTCGCTCGGGATGTCTCCTAAGGATATCTTAGGCAGTCAAGCAGGGGATTTGTCATGAGCCTGGGCCTGGTCAGGCGGATGTTTCTGGTGCTTATGGGAGGGTTCAGTATGGTTATGTCCTTAACGTCCGCAGCCGATACCGAATCCATCGTACTCGGCATGGGCTGCTTCTGGGGGGCGGAGAAACGCATGTCCGAGATCCCAGGGGTGCTGGATGTCGAGGCCGGTTATGCCGGCGGCGATGCCGAAAAGGTAGGCTACTACGACGTCCTTGGTCTTGAGAAGGAAATCCGGCGAGGCACTACCCGGATGCGGAACCACGCCGAGGTGGTCAAGGTGACCTTCGATCCGATCCGGGTGAGCCTTGAAACCATCCTCGCCCGCTTTTGGGAGAACCATGATCCGACCCAGGGCGACCGGCAGGGCAACGACGTTGGAAGCAATTACCGCAGTGCCATCTACTACACTTCCGATGTACAGAGGGTGGTGGCGCTAAAGACGCGCGATATCTACCAGCAGGCGCTCACCAAGGCGGGGTTTGGGCGCATCACCACCGAGATCGCCCCATTGCGCAATTACAACCGCGCCGAGGACGAGCATCAGGACTATCTGAAGAAGCATCCCCAGGGCTATTGCGGCCTGGGCGGAACCGGCGTGGCCTATCCGGACGGTTCGGCCAAGACAGCGCCCCCTCCGTTGGATGCGGTCAAGCTGAATTTCGACCGCCAGCTGGTCGTGTTCGAGGCGAAAGACTGCCCATTCTGCAAGCAGTTTCATGCTGATGTTCTGGACGGATGGAAGGCCCCAACGCCGGTGGTTGCGACCCTCCACTCAAACCCGCCTAAGGGATGGCGGCTCGAGAAGGCACTGTTTGCCACGCCCACCATCGTGCTGTTCGAAAAGGGCAGAGAGGTCTCGCGCTATACCGGCTACAACGGCGATAAGGAGCGCTTCTGGAAGTGGCTCGGCTTTCAGCTGCTGACCCCGGAGCAGCAGAGGATCGCCTTCGAGCAAGGGACCGAGCGCCCCTTCACCGGCTCGCACCTGGACGAGAAGCGCCCGGGGACATTCGTCGACCCCATCACCGGCGCGCCGCTGTTTCGGTCGGATACCAAGTTTGATAGCGGCACGGGCTGGCCGAGCTTCTTCAACCCGGTCGAGGGGGCGATCACGCTGCATGAGGATCTTTCGCACGGCATGCGCCGCGTTGAGGTGCGCAGCGCAAGCTCGGGCATCCACCTTGGGCATGTGTTCGATGACGGTCCCCCGCCGACCGGCAAGCGCTACTGCATCAATGGCAATGTGCTGAAGTTCGTCCCGGACCAGGAGTGACGCTGGCCCGTGTTTCTGGCTAACGCCCTTTGGGTCGCCTTTCTTGTCTATCTCTGCGAGTATGTGAAATGACACACCCTTATTTGTGTCATATGACGCAGTTATAGAGATCCTTGCGCGACCTATTGATCTAAAATCAGTGGCTTAAGTTTTGGCACAAAGGATGCTTCTAATTTTTTTGATCGGCTAATGGCCGGGCACAACTTAACCTAGGAGTCACCTATGGATCTGATTGGTCTCTATCCCACCTGGTATGAACCGGGGATTGGGAGCGGCTGGGTGGTCGGTCTCATTGCGACCCTCCACGTGCTGTTCTCGCACACCTCGGTTGGCGCTGCGCTGTTCTTTATGGCTCTTGCGACCATCGCCTACCGACAGAACAAGCCGGAGCTGCTCGAGTTCATCAAGAAGTACGGTCTGTTCCTGCTGGTGTTCTCGTACGTGCTGGGTTCCATTACCGGTCCTGGCATCTGGTACTCCACCACGGTCGCCAGCCCGCGCGGCATTTCTGCCCTGATTCACAGCTTCGTCTGGAAGTGGGCGACGGAATGGGTGTTTTTCGTCATCGAGGTGGTTGGCGTTTACATGGTCACCTAACTGGTGGTTAAAGTCGACCAGAAAACCCATCTGCGCTTGACCATCATCCTTGGTCTTGCCTCTTACACTACGATGATGATCATCATGGGCATCCTGAGCTTCATGATGTGGCCAGGGAAGGAAGCATGGTTTGCCGAAGGTGGTTACCTGAAGGGATTCTATGGCAGCAACACCTTCGCCCAGCTGGCCATGCGCACGGCCTTCATGCTTGCCATCACCGCCGTGGTGGGGAGCATCATTAGCGCAGGCTTTAAGGACCAAGCTTTCCGCGCGCAGATCAACCGTTGGCTGGCCATTATGGGGATCGTGGCAACCCTTGTCGGCGCCTCCTTGTTTGGCTGGTATCTCAACACCCTGCCAGAAACCGCGCACCTGGTGATGGAAAACCGTCTGCCTAACTGGTTCTCCATCAGCCTGTATGCCGTGCTTGGCGGGATGCTGGCCTACTTCGCCTTCATGTTGCTGACCCCGCGCCTGATCACCACTGCTGTGGCTGGCGTGGCCACGGTGGCCATGTTGGTCTTTGGTCTGTGGCCGGAGGAAGTGGCGCGTGAATCCATCCGCAAGCCCTATGTTGCCGGACAGTATGTGTATTCCAACCAGGTCAGTGCCCGTGATGTCCCGGGCATGGGCATCACGAGCGAAATTCCCAAGTTGGAGGCACACGGCTGGTTGAAGAGCGATGCCTTCATGCCGGTGGAACTGCGTGAGGTTACCCCGCAAAACGCCGCGCGTGTGGGTGAAGCCTTGGCTATCACCATGTGCTCCAACTGCCATTCGCTCTCTGAAACCGGTATTCGTCCGCTTAAGAAC
>JARJMX020000081.1 GCA_029335925.2 Gammaproteobacteria bacterium | reverse complement strand
TTCGACCAGGCACGCGGATCCATTCTGGTCATGTTCAACATGTTCTCGGGGGGCGCGCTCTCGCGGATGTCCATCTTTGCCCTTGGTGTGATGCCGTATATCTCGGCTTCCATCATTGTGCAGTTGCTTACTGTTGTCGTGCCGCACCTCGAGCAGTTGAAGAAAGAGGGCGATGCAGGGCGTCGCAAGATCATCCAGTACACCCGTTACGGCACCTTGGTTTTGGCTCTGTTCCAGGCCATTGGCGTTGCCATTGCGCTTCAGGGACAGCAGGTGAATGGCCAGGGGTTGGTCGTCAATCCCGGCTATGGCTTCCTCATGACTGCGACAGTGACCCTGGTCACGGGCACCATGCTGCTGGTTTGGCTCGGTGAGCAGATCACCGAGCGGGGTATCGGCAACGGTATTTCGCTCATCATCTTTGCGGGTATCGTGGCCGGTCTTCCTTCCGCGATTGGCGCTACCTTTGAATTGGTGCGTATCGGCGAAATGAACCTTTTGGTTCTTTTTCTGTTGGTGGCGATGGCCGTTGCGGTAACAGGCTTTGTTATCTTTGTCGAGCGTGGCCAGCGCCGGATCACCGTGAACTACGCTAAGCGGCAGCAGGGTGGCCAGATGCTCGGTGGTCAAACATCCCATCTGCCGCTCAAACTGAACATGGCTGGTGTCATTCCACCGATCTTCGCTTCGAGCATCATCCTATTCCCAGCCACGCTGGGTGACTGGTTCGGACGCTCCGAGGGCATGGAGTGGCTGAAGGATATCGCGTCCACACTGTCGCCCGGTCAGCCCCTGTACGTGATGCTCTATGCTGCGGCGATCATGTTTTTTGCCTTCTTCTACACGGCGTTGGTTTTTAATGCGCGTGAGACTGCCGATAACCTAAAGCGTTCGGGGGCGTTCGTCCCCGGCATCCGTCCCGGTGAGCAAACAGCTCGTTACATCGACGGCGTGCTGACCCGGCTGACCTTCTGGGGGGCGATCTATATCACCCTCGTCTGTCTCTTGCCGGAATTCCTGATCCTGTATTGGAATGTCCCGTTCTACTTCGGCGGCACATCGCTTTTGATTATCGTCGTGGTACTGATGGACTTCATGGCCCAGGTTCAGGCCCACCTCATGTCTCACCAGTATGAGGGGCTGATGCGCAAGGCCCATTTGCGTGGTTTGGGTGGACTCGGCGGCCGCTGACGACAGGCTTGCCTTAAAGCATTGAATTAATCAGGCGCGGCGACTATAATTCCGCGCTTCCCGTTTTTCCTGGGGGAAATTATGGCACGTATCGCTGGTATTAACATTCCGGTGAACAAGCACACCGTCATTGCACTGACCTCGATCTATGGCATAGGTCCCACCCGCGCCAAAGAGATCTGTGCCAATGCGGGTGTGCGTCCCGAGACGAAGGTTCGCGATCTGGCAGAAGCCGAGATCGAGGCCCTGCGCGCCGAAGTGGCAAAGTTCACCGTTGAGGGTGATTTGCGCCGCGAAGTCTCCATGAGCATCAAGCGTTTGATGGATATGGGGTGCTATCGTGGTCTGCGTCATCGTCGCGGTCTCCCGGTGCGCGGTCAGCGTACCAAGACCAACGCGCGTACCCGCAAGGGCCCGCGTCGCCCGGTTAAGAAGTAATCCGGGCTGAATACTTCTGATCACAGAGTAGGATTACATGGCTAAAGCATCGGCTCAGTCACGCAAGAAGGTGAAGAAGGTCGTCACGGACGGTCTGGCTCACATTCACGCGTCGTTCAATAACACCATCGTCACCATCACAGATCGTCAGGGTAACACCCTGACCTGGGCAACATCCGGCAGCTCCGGTTTCCGTGGTTCCCGCAAGAGCACCCCGTTCGCGGCCCAGGTTGCCGCGGAACGTGCGGGCGAGGCGGCCAAGGCTTATGGTCTCAAGAACCTGGATGTCCTCGTCAAAGGCCCAGGGCCAGGGCGCGAATCCGCAGTACGTGCCTTGCATAATGTGGGTTACAAAATCAGCAGCATCACTGATGTGACCCCGATTCCCCACAACGGTTGCCGTCCCCCCAAGCGCCGTCGCGTGTGATGGAGTATTGATCAATGGCACGTTATATTGGTCCCAAGTGCAAACTGAGCCGTCGCGAAGGCACGGATCTGTTCCTCAAATCCGGCGTTCGCGCGTTGGACAGCAAATGTCATATGGATCGTGCGCCTGGTATGCACGGTGCGGCCGCCCGCCGTTCAAAGATGTCTGACTACGCTCTGCAGCTGCGTGAGAAGCAAAAGCTTCGCCGTATCTACGGTGTGCTGGAGCGTCAGTTCCGCAACTATTACAAGAAGGCCTCGAGCTTGAAGGGTTCCACGGGCGAGAATCTGCTGCGCCTTCTTGAGGCGCGTCTTGACAACGTCGTCTATCGCATGGGCTTTGCGGCCACCCGCGCCGAGGCGCGTCAACTGGTAAGCCATAAGGCGATCTCCGTTAATGGTCAGGTGGTCAACGTGCCGTCCTATCAGGTCCGTCCTAATGATGTCATTGCGGTGCGTGAAAAGGCCCGCAAGCAGCAGCGTATTCAGGATTCCATAGAGATCGCTGCCCAGCGTGGTGGTGCTCCGGAGTGGATGACTGTTGACACCTCCAAGTTTGAGGGGGTTTTCAAGCGTCTTCCTGACCGTGCGGACCTGCCTGCCGACATCAACGAGTCGCTGGTTGTCGAGCTTTATTCCAAGTAATCCTGGGGTCCAGCCTCATGCAGGACAAAATGAACGAACTGTTGAAGCCGCGCACCATCCAGGTGCAAGCCTACAACCCGCGCCAGGCGCGGATTGTGCTGGAGCCCCTGGAGCGTGGTTTCGGCCATACGTTGGGCAACGCCCTGCGCCGCATCCTGTTATCTTCGATTCCGGGTGTTGCGGTCACGGAAGCCGAGATTGAAGGTGTCGTACACGAATACACCGCGCTCGAAGGGGTTCGGGAAGACGTTATCGAGATTCTTCTCAACCTCAAGGGGTTGTCCATTGCGCTGCATGGTCGCGATGAGGCTACCCTCAGTGTGCGCAAGCAGGGTCCTGGTGTGGTCACCGCGGCCGATCTCAAGGGGGATGCTGCGATCGAGATCCTAAATCCGGATCATGTGATTGCCCATCTAAATAAAGAGGGGGCGCTCAATATGACCCTGCGGGTTGAGCGCGGCCGTGGTTATGTCCCGGCCTCTCAGCGTCGCTCAGAAGGTCAGGAAACGGCCCCCATCGGTCGTCTCTATATCGATGCCTCCTTTTCGCCGGTGCGCAAGGTGGCCTATGCCGTTGAGCGTGCGCGCGTTGAGCAGCGCACTGACCTTGATTCCCTGGTGCTCGACATCGAAACCAACGGGTCGCTCTCGCCTGAAGATGCAATCCGCAAGGCGGCGAGTATCCTGCGGGATCAGCTGGCCGTCTTTATCGACCTGAAGGCCGAGAGCGTTGAGCGCCCTGTGGTCCGTGAGAGTGGCATTGATCCGATCCTTTTGCGTCCGGTCGATGATCTCGAACTGACTGTTCGCTCTGCGAATTGTCTGAAGGCCGAGAACATCTATTTCATCGGTGACCTGATCCAGCGTACCGAGATCGAACTGCTTAAGACTCCGAATCTTGGCAAAAAGTCTTTGACCGAGATTAAGGATGTGCTTGCCAAGCATGGCCTTTCTCTCGGTGTGAAGCTGGAGAACTGGCCGCCGGCCGAACTTCAAAATCTCTCCGACAAGTCCGCCTGATCAGGACGGAAGTCTGCTGAAGGAATACAATATGCGTCACCGTAATATTGGTCGTCAGCTGAGCCGCGATGCCGAGCATCGCAACCTTATGCTGCGCAACCTGACCAACTCCCTGTTCAAGCACGAGGTCATCCGTACCACCCTACCCAAGGCCAAGGAGCTGCGTCGCATCGCCGAGCCGTTGATCACCTTGGCTAAGAATGACAGCGTAGCCAACCGCCGTCTTGCTTTTGCTCGCACTCGTGACAACGACGTGGTCGGTAAGCTCTTCACTGACCTCGGTCCGCGTTTCAAGGATCGTCCGGGTGGATACATCCGCATCCTCAAGTGCGGTTTCCGCGCCGGTGACAATGCACCGATGGCTTATGTCGAGCTTGTAGATCGTCCGGTTGCCGCAAAGGTTACAACCGCTGAATGATCAGGGCTGAGCCCGTACTACTTAGGGCACAAAAATGGAAAGGTCGGCTTTGCCGACCTTTTTTCTTTGCGTCATGCGATGGCACCGGATACAAAAAAACCGGCGTGGAGCCGGTCTTTTTTTCTGCCAATGCGCGCCGATCAGGCCATCGCCTTGATGTGGTTATTCAAGCGGCTTTTCGTGCGCGCTGCGGCATTTTTGTGCAGGATGCCCTTGTTCACCATGCTGTCGATAACCGGCTGGGCTTCTTTGTAAGCGGCCTGGGCAGCGGCCTTGTCGCCGCTCCTGATGGCCTTCAGTGTCTTCTTAATAAAGGTGCGAACCCGCGAGCGCAAGGCAACGTTGCGGGCGCGATTCTTCTCATTTTGACGAATACGCTTCTTGGCTGATGCGTTGTTGGCCACGGGGGCTCTCCTAAGAATTCGGGATTGAACGAATTAAGAGGATTCATTATCCGGTTATTGACAGGCATGTCAATGCAGGTGCTGTATGAGAAGCTTAGCTACGATACACTGCTTAGATGAATGGTCCTCGAACTCGTGTTCGTGTTGCCGTTGCGGCCCCGGTCGATGGCACGTTTGATTATGTGGTGCCCAGTGAGGCCGAGGCAGCATGTTGTGTCCCTGGCAGGCGAGTGGAAGTCCCGTTTGGCGCGGGGCGGCGGATGGGAGTGATCGTCGAGCAGTTAGGAGATGAGGCGTGCACGGTCGAGACGCTGAAGGAAGTGCTGCGGATTCTTGACAATCGCCCTGCCCTGGGTGCGACTGAGTTGCGTCTTGGGGCTTGGGTTGCGTCCTACTACCACGCACCCTTGGGCGAAGTGCTTGCCATGATGCTCCCCTCGGTCTTGCGTAATGGTGGCACGCTTGATCTACCTGTCGTCATGGGGTGGCGTCTTACTGAGGAGGCCCCTGCTGTTCTGCCGCGTGCACCGCGCCAGAATGCGGTGTTGCAGCGGCTGCGGGAGGCCGGGGGTATACTGCCGGCCGAGGCGCTGCGTGCTCACGCCACAGTCCTCCGTACCCTTGCTGCGCGTGGCTGGGTTGAGCGGGTGGAGGTTGTGGCGGGGCAGGAGCGGGAGGAGCCGCACGTTCCTGCCCATGATATGGTGCTCAATGCGGCCCAGCTCGAGGCTTATCGGGCCATACGAGACAGCCTCGGTTCCTTCACGCCTTTTCTTTTATACGGCATCACGGGCAGCGGAAAAACCGAAGTCTATCTTGCAGCCATGGAGGACGTGCTGGCCCAGGGGAGGCAGGTGCTGGTCCTTGTGCCTGAAATCGCTCTGACCCCCCAGTTAGTGGCTCGCTTCAGCGCGCGGCTAGGGGGGGGGCTGGTCGTATTGCATTCAGGCATGAACGAGCGGGCGCGTCGGGATGCCTGGCTTGAAGCACGGGATGGTCGCGCGCGGGTGGTGTTGGGGACACGTTCTGCTGTATTCACCCCGATGCCGCGCCTCGGGCTGATCGTGGTCGATGAGGAGCATGATGCCTCCTACAAGCAGCAGGAAGGGGTGCGTTACCATGCGCGCGACGTGGCGATGGTGCGTGCCAGCCAGTGTGATGTTCCGATCGTCCTTGGCTCGGCGACCCCCTCGCTTGAGACCTTGCACAATGCAAGGAAGGGACGCTACCGTCTGTTGCGCCTGGACGTCCGTGCCGCGGGGGCGCTCCCACCGCGTCTTGAGCTGCTCGATGTCCGCCGCCGTCCTATGCGCGAGGGGTTATCCGCCCCGTTGATTGAGCGGATGCGTAAACACCTTATGGCGGGGGGGCAGGTCCTGCTGTTCCTCAATCGGCGCGGCTATGCTCCGGCTCTGACCTGCCATGCCTGCGGTCATGTTGAGCACTGCCGCCAATGCAGCGCGCCGATGATCGTGCATCGCGCACGCGGCCGACTGGTCTGTCATCACTGCGGTGCTGAGCGCCCTCTGCCGGCGTGTTGCCCTGCCTGCGGCTCGGTAGAGCTGGAGATGCAGGGGGTGGGTACTGAGCGGCTGGAGATGGCCTTGCAGGGGTTGTTTCCTGAATTTCAGATCGAGCGTATCGACCGCGACACGACCCAGCGCAAGGGCGCGCTCGAGTGCAAGCTCGCGCGTGCACGGAGTGGCGAGGCGCGCATCCTGCTCGGCACGCAGATGCTGGCCAAGGGGCACGATTTTCCAGGAGTGACCCTGGCGGCGGTGCTGGATGCCGATCGGGGGCTGTTCAGCAGTGATTTCCGCGCCCCTGAACGGCTGGTGCAATTG
>JARJMX020000077.1 GCA_029335925.2 Gammaproteobacteria bacterium | reverse complement strand
AGTGATGGGATTGCGATGGGTCGGGTCGTGATAGAAGGTGTGACTACCCACAAGGATGTTTTCTGGATTAGGGGTCTCAAAGATGATCATGCCGTTGGGAACAAGCACCCGTGCGGCTTCGGCAAAGAGACGAAACAAGGCGGAAAAGGGTAAATGCTCAATGATGTGAAAGCCGGTCACCGCACCGACACTTGCATCCGGCAGGCGGCTTAAGGCTTGCACGGCATCGTCCTGTTCGACCTCAAGGCCATATGCCCTTGCCCGCTCAACCATGGCAAGACTCCGATCAACACCTCGCGCCTGCAAGCCGTGTTCGTGCAGCAGACGCAGCCACTCGCCGCGCCCGCATCCCAGATCAATAATGGGATACCCTTGGGCGGCAGCACTATGCTGAATAGGCTCAAGATAGACTTGCAGGTTTTGGTAAATATCCTCTTCGCTGCCCCGGCAGGCGTCCTCAAAAGCGATATAGAAGGCATCCAGCGCCTCCTCCTGTTCGTCTGTAGGTAAGGCCGACAGCGAAGGAGTGGGGGAAGTTGCAAGCAAGGCACGGTGCCAGTGATGACTAAGACTATAGCGCAGCCAGGCAAGGGTTTGCTCTTGTGCGCTTTGTCGCTTGTCCTGGGCCTGGCTGGTTTGTTCAAGCTTGACAAGGTGGTGCCCAAGTTGAGCTTGGGTGTTTTGCATGGTGGCAAGCTCTGTTTTGATGCTATTGATCATATCTTCTGCATCTTGCTGCACTTCAGAAAGCTTATGCCGTAGTTGAGTGATGTCTTGTTGCAGGACGAAGGTGTATGCGGTAAAAGGGGCCAAGGGTTGGCGAATGGTATTTTCCCAAGCCTTGAGCCATCGTCTGGGTAAGCGGTTGAGCCAAAAAGGGGCCAGCAAGATGCGCAGTATCCCGCCCGGCAGCAGACGCGCCAGTTTGCCGACCAAGCCGCCACGTCCAGCGTACAAGGCGGAGTGAATTCTTGGGGGGATGTATTTGTAATATTTTAGACTCCAGCGGCACAATATACTACGCCAGCCTAGACCGCGGAGTTTTAGTCCAAGGCGTTTACCTTCCGGGGAATGCACCAGCATGTAGAGGATTTCCGTGCGGCTGTAACCGTCGCTTAGCAGCCCTTGATAATGATTAAAGCCTTGGGAGTCGATTGGGCGGGCAAAGAGCAGACGATAGCTTTCCTGCAGAAAATACTGCTGGGGAATACTGATCAGCATTTGAATGGATAGGCTGGTCGTTTCTTCTTGAGATAGGTCTAAAGTGGTTGGGGTGAGCGGGGTGGGGGATGGGTATTCGCTAAGCGGAATCTTTTCCGCGGCTGCGCGTACGCGGGTAAGGAGTTGATCGATATCCATTGAATGATTAGCATTCGTGTTATGCAGATTTTTCATTTTAGCAAATAGATCAAAGCTATGCCAGGCAGCTTGCATGGTAGTCCTGGGCCAGGCGGTAAGCATGCAGGGTCTTTTCGGCGCAGGCTTGCCAGGTGAAGTGACTGGCGCGCTGCAGGCCCAGACAGCGCAGGGACTCGACGAGAGTTTGATCTTCGAGCACCATCATCAGGCGATCCTTCAGGCATCGCGGGTCATCAGCCGCGACAGTGAGTGTCGCGTTACCCCCTACCTCACGCAAAGCTTGTGCTGTCGAGGTGATGACCGGTGTGCCACAGGCCATGGCTTCCAGCGGTGGTAAACCAAACCCTTCATAAAAGGAGGGATAGACTAAGGCATTTGCTCCGGAGTAAAGGCAAGGTAACGCATGATCGGTAACATAGCCTAGAACAAATACACTGCCTTGCCTGATTTGTTTTTCGAGAACCGGCCAAAATGCACTTTTGAGCCATCCTTGGGTACCAATCAGTACCAGCGGGTACTTTTTTTGTATGGATCGTGGCAGCAAACTATGCGCCTGGACGGCAAGAGTGAGGTTTTTTCTTGGCTCCAGGGTGCCGACACTCAGAATGTAACGATGCCAGGTGAGTTGATATTGACTGAGGATGGCTTGGCATGTCTGTGCGCTGTGGGGATGATAGTGTTCTCGATCCACACCCAGGGGAGTCACGCTGATGCGGCTTGCAGGAAGCGCAAAGATGTCCATCAGTTCGGCGCGGGTGAATTCGGATACGGTCAGGATATGCGCAGCTTGCTGCAGAGCTGCCGGAAAATGCCGGTTCAGATAGGCCACCCGCGCACGCGGGTGGGTATGGGGGTAGCGTATCCAGGATAGATCATGCACAGTAATGACCGTCGGCCCAGAGAAGTTTAGGGGCAGGTAATTGGGTTCGTGATAAATCCAGCGCTCGGTATAGCCTTGCAGGTATTTTTGTAAACGTATGCGTTGTAGGTGGCGTACGCCGGGGATGGTCGCAGCAAGCTTAATCCAACGCCTCGAAGAAGCCCTGGCAGCGGCGGGATAGAAATGCCGTGGATCGACAGTAAGCCCGTGTACCTCATGGCCAAGTTGCATAAGGGCATGGGTCAGTTTCAAGGTGTAGCGGCCAATGCCGGTTAGCGGTTGGCGGAGGATGTGGGTATTAAACACAATGCGCATCATAAGCGAGCCTGCCAGTTTTGCAGCTTGGCTTGGATAAAGGCGGTCATGGCATGCTGAAAACGGCTTCGGCTGAAGCGCTGAGCATGGGCTTGACAGGCGTACGGGTCGATGTCCTGGGCATGTTGCTCGAAATAGCGCAGGGCCTGGCGAAGACTGGCAATGCTTTGCTCGGGATAGAGTACGCCGGTGGCCTGAGGTGCGGGGTGGGGGATCACCGTCTCTCTGGCCCCTCCACGGCCGTAGGCGATAATAGGACAACCACAGGCTTGCGCCTCAACAATGGCGATGCCGAAGTCTTCTTCAGCCGCATAAAGGAAGGCTCGTGCCTTGCTCATGAGTTCGCGCAGGTGTTCGCGACTGCAGGCACCCAGCAGTTCCACATTGGCCGGTATCCTACGGCGCAGACGTTTTTCCTCAAAACCACTGCCTACGACAACTAAACGGCGCTCCGGCAGGGTACGAAAGGTTTCGATAAGCAAATCCACGCGCTTGTAAGGTACAAGCCGGGAGGCGGTCAGATAAAAATCTTCTCTAGTTTGTGCTGTAGGATAAAAAAACTCCGTATCCACGGGCGGATAAATCACTTCGGCCTGCCGACGATAGACTTTTTCGATGCGCCGAGCAATAAAGTATGAGTTGGCTATAAAGTAATCGACACCGTTGGCCGTACGGCTATCCCAAAGACGCAGCTTGTGAAGGATCAGACGCGATAGTAGGCCGCGTAGGCCGTGCAGCTTAGCCTCTTCAAGGTAGGCATGTTGCATGTCCCAGGCATAACGCATAGGGGAGTGGGTATAACTGATATGCAGTTGATCCGGCCCAACCAGCACACCTTTGGCAATAGCATGACTGCTGGAGAGAATAAGATCAAAGTCGCGTAAATCAAACTGTTCAACCGCAATGGGCATCCAGGGTATATACCAGCGATAATGTGTTTTGCCCCATGGCAAGCGTTGAATGAAGCTAGTATGGACACTATGCCCCTTAAGCCAGGTGCGCTGATGGGAGGGGAGGGCGTCCACTATGGTGAAGACTTCAGCCTGGGGAAAGATGCGTAAAAGCTCGGCAAGGACCTGTTCAGCTCCTCCTACGACAGTAAGCCAGTCATGGACGATCGCGACTTTCATGAAATCTGCAGTTGAACATCAAGCGCGGCCACCCCGATGAAGGGGCGCTCTGTTGGGCATACGACTTCAAAGGTTAGGGCACCATCCCACCAGTCGTAATTCTTGATGGTATGAGCAAAGCCTGCATGCAGGGCAACGGTTAGGCTATAACTTCCTGGACCTAGATTGAGCTTAGGAATGGTAAAGCGCAGGGTTTGCGGCGCGGGCTTGCCGGTTAGGGAATGGAGAGGGATGCCAAGATTAAAGCTGTTGGTGCCAAAGACTTCATTACCTAACCGGTCACGAATGAGTATGCCAAGGGTAAGATCATCCAGGGAATTATGGAGATCGAGCACAACGTTAATGCAGGCCGGTTCGCCGGATATAAAAATGTTGCGCGGGCCGTCTTGGCCGTGCAAGCTAGCACTTATGATGCGTGCCTCGCCCGATCCCGAGCGAGTTAACCCGGCCTGTTGCCGAATGGTTTCCTCTTCCTTACACGCAATGAGGGCATTGTAATAGTCGAGTATAGTGTCCGGGCTGCCGCTACGTAGCAGGCGGCCCCGTTCAAGGATGATGGCACGTTCGCAGAGGGTACGCACTGCGCCTGGATCATGGGAGACAAACAATAAAGCCGTACCTTGCTCCTTGAAGGTACGAATGCGTCGGAAACATTTGTGTTGAAAGTAAGCATCACCAACGGCAAGGGCTTCATCGATAATCAGGATGTCTGGCCGTATGCTGCTGACGACACTGAAAGCTACGCGCATTTGCATGCCGCTGGAGTAAGTGCGCACGGGTTGATCGAAGTAGGCGCCGATTTCGGCAAAGTCCTCGATCGCATCGATGATGGCATCGGTCTGTTGCCGCGAGCAGCCCATAAGGCCGGCGATATGGTAGGCATTTTGCCGTCCAGTAAGCTCTGGATGAAAGCCTAGTCCCAATTCAAGGATGGCAGCCATGCGCCCGCGTACTATGACTTTTCCAGTAGTAGGCTTGAGGGTGCCGGTAATAAGCTTAAGCAAGGTGCTTTTGCCAGCTCCATTTTGGCCAACGATGCCCACAGCTTCGCCTGGCGCAAGATTGAGGTTGATGTTCTCCAGCGCCCAGTATTCGGCTCGCGGCTTAAAGGGGAAGCCAAACCAGGAGAGTATGCGTCGCCATTCATGACCAAAATCGCGGTAGGCCTTGCCTAGGTTGATGATCTCCAGAACGGGGACGTGATCTTTCATAAGATATCCACCATCTCCTGGGAGGCGCGACGGTAAAGAAAAAGGGCTAAGGCCAGGGTAAGCGCAGCCAGACATGCTGGATAGATAAGTTGGGTAAGCTCAGGACGATGGCCGTAGACAAGAATATCCTGATAACCCATGACAATGGCGCTTAATGGGTTAAGTAAAAAAAGTGCGCGGTAGCTCTCAGGGAGCATGGATGTGGTGTAAACAATAGGAGTCAGCCAAAACCAAAACTGCAGTATGACCGGTACAATTTGACCAATGTCGCGTATGAACACGTTAAGAATGCCAAAGCTCAAGCCCAAGCCAAGGGCTAAGCCAAGGTTGAGAAGCACCATCAGGGGTATCCAAAGTAGGGATAAGGTGGGTGGGTGTAGCAAAATCACCAATACAGCAAGAGTGGCTAGAAAGAGTAAGGCATGGTTGAGAAGTGCATGCCCGGTAACAATGAGAGGCAGAGTAAGATGGGGAAAGGCAATTTTTTTGAGCAAGTTACCATGCTCAAGAAAAACATTGAGGCAGCGATTGAGTACTTCATTAAACAGTGACCAACTCAAAATCCCCGCCATCAGATAAATGGCATAGGCATACTGGTTGTTAATTCCTGGAAGTTTAGCAGAGAGTACCGCTGAGAGGACCAAAGTGTAGATGGCTACCTGCGCCAGTGGATGGATGATCATCCAGATGGCCCCCAGGCGGTTGCGGGCAAAGCGAGTGAGCAGTTCGTTTTTAATCGCTCCAAGAATAAAATAACGGTATCGCCAAAGTGTAAAGAGCATAGTTTTCATGCGCTGCCTTGGATAAGTTTTTCAAGTTCGGCGATATGGTGCGCAAGTGCGGCAGCATCGCCGCGTGTCTCGATATTAAGGCGTAGTAAAGGCTCGGTGTTGGAGGCACGGAGGTTGAAGCGCCAGGTAGAAAATTCTAGGCTTAAACCATCGGTACGATCGATGGCTGGATGGAGAGAAGCGTAGTAGTCCAGTACACGCTCCATGACGGCAGTGACGTCATGGACTGTGTAATTGAGCTCTCCACTGCATGGATAGGCTTGCATGCGTGCATCAACCAGTTCGGCCAGAGAAGTGGCTGTCTTGCTAATAAGTTCAGTTACCAAAAGCCAAGGCAGCATACCTGAGTCGCAATAGGCGAAATCGCGAAAGTAGTGGTGGGAACTCATTTCCCCACCGTAGATAGCCTTTTCTTGGCGCATACGCTCTTTGATGAAAGCGTGTCCAGTTTTGTTCTGGAGCGGATGGCCTCCGGCTTTGCGCACCTGTTCAATGGTGTTCCAAATCAGACGTGGGTCGTGGATAATCGTGCCCCCGGGGTGTTTGGTCAGCATGATTTCTGCCAGTAAGCCGACCAGGTAGTAACCTTCGATAAAGCGACCGGTATGGTCGAAGAAGAAGCATCGATCGAAGTCACCATCCCAAGCTAGGCCGAGGTCGGCATGATGCGCAAGGACGGCACGGGCCGTGACGGTACGCATCGCGGGTAGGAGCGGATTGGGGGCGCCATCAGGGAAATGACCATCAGGCTGATCACGTATGAAGATAAACTCAAAGGGCAGATGTTTAGCTAACTGGCGGAGGATAGGGCCGGCGGTGCCATGTCCTGGATCGGCCACAATCTTCAGCGGCTTGAGAGAAGGTCGATCGATATAGCTTAACAGGTGTTCAATATAGGGTGTTTTGTCATAATCTTGCATGCAGCGCCCTGAGAGGGGAGTCGGAGGTAGGGTGGCTGGATAGGCGGCAACCCGCTCACGAATACCCAAAAGACCGCTGTCACTGCTGACTGGACGTGCGCCTTCACGCACCAGTTTCATGCCGTTATAGCCCTTGGGGTTATGGCTCGCAGTGATCATGATGCCGCCGTTGACTCCTTGGGATTGACGGTGGAAGGTGTGAAAATAAACTTCTTCTGTACCACATAGGCCGATATCGATGACCTCGGCACCCGCTTCCATAAGGCCTGTTATCAGGGCTTGAGCCAGCATGGGGCTTTCAAGGCGCGCATCATAGCCAACCACAACTTTGACAGGCTGGATCTCTTCGACATAAGCGCGACCAATGCGCCAAGCAAGATCTGCATCAAGTTCTTTTGGAACGTGCCCACGAATATCGTAGGCTTTAAAACAACTGATATCCATCGATTTCAACCTCGACCATAATTGTCTTCAAAACGGACGATATCATCTTCACCCAAGTAGGTTCCACTTTGCACTTCAATGATGACAAGATCAATTATTCCAGGGTTTTCTAGACGGTGGATGTGTCCTGCAGGAATAAAGGTGGACTCATTGGTGTTGAGAATAAATATTTTTTCGCCATTGGTGACACGCGCTGTGCCCTTAACCACGATCCAATGTTCGCTGCGGTGGTAGTGCATTTGCAAGGATAGGGCCGCGCCGGGTTTGACTTCGATGCGCTTGATTTTGAAGTTTTCACCTTCCTCAAGTACGGTATAGCTGCCCCAGGGACGATATACCGTAGTATGGTGCTGGTGGGTTCTGTGCCCATGCTGTTTTAGCTTCTGGGTAATGTGCTTGACATCTTGGGCGCACTCCTTGTGCGCAACAAGCAGGGCGTCATGGGTATCGATGATGATGAGGTTCTCCAATCCCACGGCAGCGGTTAGACGCAGAGGACTATGGATGTAGCAGTGACGTGTGGCATGCAGCAAAGCTTCACCCTCAATACGGTTACCATCCTGATCCGCTGGGGTAAGTTCACTGATGGCATTCCAGGAGCCAATATCGCTCCAGCCAATGTCACAGGGGATCACCGCAACATGCACGGATTTTTCCATCAGCGCATAGTCGATGGAGATCTCGGGCACTGCAGCAAAACTCTCTGGGGTGATCTCGATGACGGGCGGGTTAGGTGTATGCTTTGCGCTCTGCAGTGCTTGGGTGGTGGTTTGCAGTATCGAGGGGGCATGTTGCCTAAGTTCCTTAAGAACGCTTCCGATCTGGAAGCAAAAGATCCCTGCGTTCCAGAAATGGTGCCCTGAGACAAGGTATTGTTGGGCTTTGGTAAAGTCAGGCTTTTCAATGAAGCGTTGAACTTTGTAGGCAAGGCTTCCGGATGTGGTTGGAAGTGTGTTGGCGGCATCGATATAACCAAAGCCAGTTTCAGGGCGTGTAGGTTGAATGCCCAAGGTGACCAGATAACCTTGATGCGCCAGCTCGGTAGCGCTGTGTACGGCGGATATAAACGCTTGTGTGTTGGTGATGAGGTGATCGGCGGCAAGGATAAGCATCAGGCTATCCTCGCCATGGTTTTCACGCAGGAAAAGCGCAGCTGCCGTGATGGCAGCAGCAGTATTGCGTCCAAAGGGTTCGAGGATATAGCTGAGTCTTACCGAAGGATTCACAGAATGATATTCATCAACCGTCTTAAAATAGAGTTCCCGGTTGGTAACGGTGAGTACTTCATGTATATCCGGAAGGCTACAGGCCCGAAGAAGCGTTTTCTGCAGTAGGCTCTTGCCATCAGCAAGGCGCATAAAGGGTTTAGGATGAACTTCGCGTGACACCGGCCAGAGGCGACTGCCAACGCCACCAGAAAGAATGACAGGAATGATCATGGATTATGTGGATAAGTTCTGGGTGGATGTAATGCTGCTTCAAATCTTGGACGGCAGAGCATGCCTTCTTGATAATAAAACATTTTGCCACCAATCAGCATGCTGGAGGAACCAATGGATGGTGGCACGGAGGCCTGTTTCGAAAGTTTGCCTTGGCTTGTAGCCGAGCGTATTCATGATTTTGGCGGCATTGATCGCATAGCGCCGATCATGTCCAGGGCGGTCCTTGACGAAGGTGATGAGCCGTTCACTTAACTCGCCTTGCGCAGGTGGCGCTTTGGGATAACGCGTTGCCAGGCTAGGATCAGCTGCAAAGGCTTCGTCCACGATGTTGCAAATGAGTCGTACGATATCCATATTGGCCCATTCGTTGTGTCCGCCAATGTTGTAGGTTTCGCCAATGCGGCCGTGCTCCAGGATCAGTTCGATGCCGCGCACGTGATCTTCCACATACAGCCAGTCGCGGATATGACGTCCATCCCCATAAATGGGCAGAGGTCTGCCGGTGAGGATGTTGGTGATGCATAGGGGAATGAGTTTTTCCGGAAAGTGGTAGGGGCCGTAGTTGTTGGAGCAGTTGCTGGTGGTAACCTTCAGGCCGAAGGTGTGGTGGTAAGCGCGTACCAGATGGTCCGAGGCGGCCTTGCTGGCTGCATAGGGTGAGTTGGGGGCATAGGGAGTGGTTTCACAGAAGGGGGGGTCTTGGGGCCCGAGGGAGCCATAGACTTCGTCGGTGCTGACGTGATGGAAGCGGTGTTCCGCGCGGCAAGACTTGGGGTCATCGAGCCATACCGCTTTGGCAGCCTTGAGCAGGCTGTGGGTACCAATAACGTTGGTGGCGATAAAGGCATCGGGGCCAAGGATGGAGCGGTCGACATGGCTTTCCGCGGCAAAGTGCACGATGGTATCCAGGGCTTCGCTGCGCAACAGGTGCTCGATGAGGGCTTGGTCGCGGATATCACCCTGGACGAAGCGAAACTGCGGATGGTCCTTGACCGGAGCAAGATTCATGAGGTGCCCAGCATAGGTGAGAGCATCGAGAACCACGATGCGATCCTTGGGGTGATGGGCACACCAGTAATGAACAAAGTTGCAGCCGATGAATCCGGCACCGCCGGTGACAAGCAGTCTACGGGGCATGGTGTTATCCGTGCACAGAAGGCAAGGTGAGCTCGCGCAGCATGGCGCGAAGTTGCAGGCGCCAGTGCTTGGGGGTGTCGATCCCAAGGGCTCGCCAGGTGGGGGTTTTGTCCAGTACGCTCCAGGCGGGACGCTTGGCGGGGGTAGGGTAGTCCTGGGTGCGAATCGGGCGGATGGCGATGGTACGCTTAAGCTGACCTAGAGCATAGGCCTCCTCCTGGATGGCACAGGCCAAATCATACCAGCTGGCGACGCCAGCATCAGTCCAGTGATGGATGCCGGTAAGGTTTCTGGCTAAGGCCTGCCAGATGGCTTCGGCCAAGCCTTTGGCCCAAGTGGGACTGCCGATCTGGTCGCTGACTACGCTAATCATCTCGCGCTCGTCCATCAGGCGGAGCATGGTTTTGACAAAGTTATGGCCGTAACGTGAGTAGACCCAGGCGGTGCGAAGGATCAGTGCGTGCTCCCCTAAGGTTTCGCGTACGGCGCGTTCACCGGCGCGTTTGCTGGCGCCATAGACATTCGGCTGTTGTGATGTGTGTCGTTCTGCTGCTTCAGGCGGCAGGGGAGGATAGGGGTGAGTTTGTGCGCCAGTGAAAATGTAGTCCGTGGAAATTTGTAGCAAGCGTGCTCCAATCTGGCGCGCCGCTTCGGCCAGATGGCGCGCACCGTCGCAATTGACGGCCCAGGCTTGCTCAGGCTCCGCCTCGGCTCGATCCACAGCGGTGTAGGCTGCGGCATTGATGATCCACTGCGGACGGCAGGATTGCACGTGTAGATGCACGGCATCAGGATTACGGATATCGAGCGCCGTATGGGGTAAGGCATACAGCCTGACCCAAGGGGGGCGGCTGTGCTTTAGTTCCTGGCCGAGCTGACCGGAAGCCCCGGTGAGCAGGACGGATAAGGTCTGGCTCATGCAAGTCAAAGCGTGGTATAGACCTCGGCCTCGGCGAAGGCCTGACCCTGGCTGTCTTTGCTGGACAGGATGGGCGTACCGATTTTTTTAAGAGGCCAGGCAATATTCAAGTGAGGATCGTCCCAGCGGATGCAGCGCTCATCCTCTGGAGCATAGTAGTCGGTGCATTTGTAGAAAAAGTCTGCGCTCGCCGAAAGGACAAGAAAACCATGCGCAAAGCCCGGGGGAATCCATAGCATCCTGGGGTTGTCTTCACTAAGATGGACGCCCACCCAGTGGCCAAAGGTAGGAGAGCTTTGGCGCAAGTCCACAGCGACATCAAAGACCTCACCGCAGATTACCCGTACCAACTTGCCCTGTGGCTTGTGCAATTGATAGTGCAGGCCACGCAATACACCGCGATGGGAGCGGCTATGGTTATCCTGCACAAAATCCAGGGCCAAGCCTTGAGCTGCAAAGCCTTGGCGATTCCAGCTTTCCAAAAAGAAGCCTCGCGAATCGGTCAAGACCTTGGGTTCGATAAGTATCACCTCGGGGATGGCCGTAGGGATGAGTTTCATGCGAACACCTGTTCGTTGATGATGCGTAGCAAGTATTCGCCATAGCCGCTTTTTTGCAAGGGTTTGGCCAGGCGTTCCACATCTTCGCGGCTAATGAAACCCATACGCCAGGCGATCTCCTCAGGGCAAGCAATTTTTAGACCTTGGCGCTCTTCCACCACGCGTACGAAGTTGGCGGCATCAAGAAGGGCATCATGGGTGCCGGTATCCAGCCAAGCGGTGCCGCGTCCTAAGATGTGCACATGCAGATCACCGCGCTGCAGGTAGGCATTGTTGATGTCGGTAATCTCCAGCTCGCCACGCCAAGAGGGACGGACGCACTTGGCTAGATCGATAACATCGTTGTCGTAGAAATAAAGCCCCGTGATGGCGTAGTGCGATTTGGGCTGTGTGGGTTTTTCTTCGATTCTGAGAACGCGTCCGGTTGGATCGAACTCAACTACACCATAGCGCTGAGGATCGTGCACATAATAGCCAAACACATCCGCGCCTTGCCTACGTTTAGCGGCAGCTTGCAACTGCGCAGTCAGGCCATGGCCATAGAAGATGTTGTCACCGAGGATTAAGGCGACCGGATCGCGACCGATGAAGTCCTGACCGATCAGAAAGGCTTGCGCCAGGCCATCGGGGTGAGGTTGTACAGCATAGGTGAGGGTGATACCCCATTGAGAGCCATCGCCAAGCAGCTTTTGAAAGGCGTGTTGATCGTGTGGAGTAGTAATGATGAGGATATCGCGAATACCCGCCAGCATGAGGGTGGAAAGCGGATAGTAGATCATTGGCTTGTCATAGACCGGCATCAGCTGTTTGCTCACGCTGCAAGTCAAGGGATGCAGGCGAGTTCCGGAGCCGCCGGCGAGAACGATGCCTTTGCGCATGGGGGTTAGTCACTACCAAAAAGATCTCGAGTATAAACCTTATCAGCTACATCTTGCAGCGCGTCGGTCATGCGGTTGGCGACAATCAGGTCAGAAAGGCGCTTGAATTCTTCAAGATCCCGGATGACGCGGGAGTTGAAGAAGTAGTCATCGCTTAAGGCCGGCTCAAAAACCACCACATGCAACCCCTTGGCCTTAAGGCGCTTCATGATGCCCTGGATGGCGGAGGCGCGGAAGTTGTCGGAGCCCTGTTTCATGACTAGGCGGTAGATGCCGACCACCTTGTCGATCTTGGCCACTGGGGGGAGGGTGTGGAGGCGGCGGAGGATGTCCTCAGCGATGAAGTCCTTGCGGGTGGTGTTGGCCTCGACGATGGCGTGAATCAGGTTCTGCGGCACGTCGCGGTAATTAGCCAGAAGCTGTTTGGTGTCCTTCGGCAGGCAGTAGCCGCCGTAGCCGAAGCTTGGGTTGTTGTAGCCCTGGCCGATGCGTGGGTCGAGACAGACACCGTCGATAATCTGGCGGGTGTCTAAGCCGTGGGTGGCGGCATAGGTGTCCAGTTCATTAAAGAAGGCCACGCGCATAGCAAGGTAGGTGTTGGCGAACAGCTTGATCGCCTCGGCCTCGGTGGGGTGGGTGAAGAGGACAGGGATGTCCTTCTTGCGCGCGCCTTGGACCAGCAGTTGGGCGAAGCGCTCAGCGCGCGCGGATTTCTCGCCAACGATGATGCGCGAGGGGTAGAGGTTGTCGTGCAGGGCACGGCCTTCGCGCAGGAATTCGGGGGAGAAGAGGATGTTCTCGATGCCCATCTCTTGCTTGATGCGCACGGTGTAGCCGACCGGGACGGTGGATTTGATGACCATGACCGCGTTGGGGTTGATGGTCAACACGTCGCGCATGACGGCCTCGACCGAGCGGGTGTCGAAGTGGTTGGTGTTCGGGTCGTAGTCGGTCGGGGTGGCGATGATGACGAATTCGGCGTTGCGGTAGGCCTCCTCCTTGTCCAGCGTGGCGCGGAAGTGGATGTCATCGCGCTGCAGGAAGGCCTCGATTTCGGCGTCGATGATGGGCGAGCGACCAGCATTCAGCATGGCCACCTTTTCGGGCACGATGTCGAGCGCCACCACTTCGTTATGCTGGGCTAGAAGTAGGGCATTGGAGAGGCCAACGTATCCGGTTCCAGCGACGGCGATTTTCATAACGTGGCAGGATGTGGGGGGAAGAGGTGAGGAAGGATACACGCTGCGTTGAAGTGTTGGATGCTTGCGGTCATCATCTTTTCCGTGCCGTGTGGCCGATTGCGCGATCAGCGGTGTAAGTCACGCAGCCGCGATGTGTCCGCGCGATTGCAGGTCATGCAGGATGGCCTCGGCGGTGTCGATGAGGATGCACAGCTTTGCGTGCGCCATCTGGAGCGCGTGGGCGAGGGTGGTTGGGTCCTCGATGTACTCATGCACCATCTGGTTGCGCAGTTGCCTCAGGCCTAGCCACTCATCGACCGAAGCAAGCATCCCAAGGCGCTCGGCGCGATTGAGGTTGTCGATCATGGCGCCGGGGGGTTCCTCGAGCGAGCGCAGCCAGGCGGGGATGAGCTTGTCACCGAGGGTGTCCTGCAGGCGCGCAAACCGGCTGGCATAGGCCTCGATCCGGTCCGAGAGATCCGCATGGGCGGTCAGGTTGCCAAGCATCTCCAGGGTCAAGGGCTCATGGAACAGGCGGGCATCGGTGCCCTTGAGCAGTTCGATTTCCTTGCGCACGATGCGGGCGAGCGCTTGTAGGCGGAGCCGTTGGGTATCACTCATAGCTCGATTCCTGTTTCATGGGCGATTCGTACGATAGGGCGTGTGTCCTCAGGGTGTTCGATGATGACGTCGATCTTGCGCTCGCCAAGCTGGCGTTCAAGCTGCACCAAGAAATCGATCTTGCGCCTGAGGATGTCGGCATCCCCAGGCCAAGGCGGAGGGGGCTGGATGAGCAGGTCAATGTCACCACCGCGCTGCGCGTCGTCCACGCGCGAGCCAAACAGCCAGACACGCGTCAGCGGCCCGAAGCTGGCGCGGGCTGAGTGACGGATGATGGCGGCTTGTTCGGCGGTCAGGCGCATGGTGATCGATGGAAAGAGGACTCTGCTAGGGGAATGTTAAAAAAATCCATCCATGGGTTTTTTTAGCTCATCTCGTCGCGGCGCATGCCCGCGACGGCTTGAGTGAATCAACGACTTATGTCGTTGTTCGTGTTGGGATATCTTGCCCCAAACGGGAAACGCTGAGTTTTTCAGCGTTTCCCTAGCTTAAGCATGATAGTGGCGATACCACTCGGCGAAGCGGGCAAGGCCGTCCTCGATCGGTGTCTTCGGTGCGAAGCCGGTATCGCGCATGAGGTCGTTTACGTCGGCATAAGTGGCCGGTACATCCCCGGGCTGCATGGGGAGCATGATCTTCTCGGCCGTACGCCCCAACGCGCTTTCCAGAGCCTCGATGAAGCGGGCGAGCTCGACCGGGCTGTGGTTGCCGATGTTGTAGAG
>JARJMX020000064.1 GCA_029335925.2 Gammaproteobacteria bacterium | reverse complement strand
GATCCCTTCGAAGCTCTGTGCGCATGAACCCGAACTATCTCGATTTTGAGCAGCCTATCGCCGAACTCGAGGCGAAGATCAACGAACTGCGGCTGATGGGCAACGAAAGCAATCTCAATCTCAGCGATGAGATCGAGCGTTTGCGCGCCAAGGCAGATCAGCTGACGCGCTCCATCTTCAGCAAGCTCAGCCCATGGCAGATTTCGCAGATGGCGCGTCATCCGCAACGTCCTTACACTTTGGATTACATCAAACACCTCTTCACCGATTTTTTCGAAATGCACGGTGATCGGGCGTTTGCCGAGGATGCCGCGATTGTGGGGGGCATCGCGCGTCTCGACGGTCGTCCGGTGATGATCATTGGCCACCAGAAGGGGAGGGATGCGAAGGAGCGCGCGCGCCGCAACTTTGGTATGCCGCGACCCGAGGGCTATCGCAAAGCCAAGCGCCTTATGGAGACGGCTGCTCGGTTCAAACTGCCGGTTTTGACCTTTATCGATACCCCGGGGGCTTATCCTGGCATTGACGCTGAAGAGCGTGGCCAGAGCGAGGCCATCGCCCGCAACCTGTTCGTTATGGCCGATCTGCCGACCCCGATCGTCTGCACTGTGATCGGGGAGGGTGGTTCAGGCGGTGCGCTCGCCATCGGCGTGGGCGACCACCTGATGATGCTCCAGTACAGCACCTACTCGGTTATCTCCCCGGAAGGTTGCGCGGCGATTCTTTGGAAGGATGCCTCTAAAGCCCCGGAGGCGGCGGAGGCCCTCGGCATGACCGCGCCGCGGCTCAAGGAGCTGGGTTTGATCGATGAGATCATCGAAGAACCCGCTGGGGGCGCCCACCGCGATGTGCCGTTGCACATGGCGAATGTCAAGCAAGCCCTGCTGCGCGCCCTTGACCAGGTCAGTGCCATGCCCATCGAATCATTACTCGAGCGTCGTTACCAGCGCCTGATGAGCTATGGCCACTATCTCGAAAAGGCTTGAGCGACTCCCTGCGAGTGGCAGTAGGGGCCGCTGACCCTATGAACACCGATGATCAGTATCTGATCGAATCCGTTCTTCGCCATATTCCGGTTCATCTTCGCCATCGTCCTCTATTCATCGGCTTCAGTGGTGGGCTCGACTCCACCGTCCTGCTCCATCTTTTATCCCGCCTGTATAAGACAGGGACACTTACATCGCTGGCTGCCGTGCATATTCATCACGGCCTGTTACCGCAGGCTGATCGTTGGGTTGAACATGCAGAACAGACCTGCCGACAGCTTGACATCCCGCTTATCGTCGAGCGGATTCAAGTTGAACCCTTGGGGGCGGCGGGGATTGAGTCCGCGGCCCGCAAGGCGCGTTATGCCGCTTTGGCGAGGTATATGAAGCAGGGCGGGGGACTTCTGACCGCGCATCATCGGGATGATCAGGCCGAAACCTTCCTGCTCCAGCTCATGCGCGGGGCAGGGGTGCGAGGACTGGCTTCCATGCCAGTCATGGCGCCTTTTGCTGGTGGTTGGCATCTGCGTCCTTTAATCGAGATCGGACGCGAAAAATTGCGATCTTACGCCTTAAAACACGGTTTGTGTTGGATCGAGGATCCAAGCAACGCTGACTTACGTCATGCCCGCAACCTCGTGCGTCATCGTATTTTTCCGGTTTTGCATACCCATTGGCCCCAAGCCGAAGCGACGCTGGCTCGGGCCGCGCGTCGCATGGCCATCACCGAGGAACTGCTCGGAGACCTTGGGCGTCTCGACCTTGAGGCGGCGCGCAGTGATCAGGTGAACCGGCTCGAGGCCATGGCGCTTGCCCGACTGCCGGATCAGCGTCTGTTCAACGCCGTGCGCATCTGGCTGATCGAACTTGGTCTGTCGTTGCCTCCTGAGCCGCGTCTTGCCGAGATCCGGCGCATGCTGGAGGCTCGGGCGGATGCCTTGCCCGTGATCCGCTGGCCGGGAGGCGAGTTGCGACGTTGGCGGGAGGGCCTTTATGCCCTGCGTGAACGGGCCAAGCATCTTGACTCTACGTTTACGCGGATTGTGCATCCAGACACCGTCATGGATTGTCCGGAGCTGGGCTGGCGCATCATTCCACACAAGACGATAGGCTCAGGCCTACGTCTTAAGTCCATCCCGAGCGAAGGCCTGGTCATGCGCCTGCGTCAGGGCGGTGAAAGAATCCGTGTCGTCGGGCAGGCGCATCACCAAAGCCTGAAGAATCTCTTTCAGGCTTCATCGATCCCGCCATGGGAACGAGAACGTTTGCCGTTGTTTTTTATCGGCGACTGCCTCGTCCAAGTCGGTGAGTCATGGATTGAAGCTTCATATTTTGCGGGTCCAGACGAACCAGGTCTGCAGATCGTGCTAGAAAGACTCCCGTGAGCCGCGCTGACGTATCACCATGGCCCCTTTTTTAATGACACATAATGTATATTATGTAAAATTACACACACCAAGTATGACTGCCCATGATGGCGTTGGGCATGCGCCTTTCTCGTGATGCAGATACAGCAACGCCCCGTTAAACGGGGCGTTGCACGTTTGCATGAGTTGGCAAGCGTTACAGCCCGCGCATGGACAGTTTCATCTTGCCCTGCTTGTCGAGCTCCAGCACCTTGACCTTGACCATCTGGCCTTCCTTAAGGAAGTCGGTGACCTTCTCGATGCGCTGGTCAGCAATCTGGGAGATGTGCAACAAACCATCCTTGCCCGGGAGGATATTCACGAAGGCGCCGAATTCGACGATCTTCACCACCTTGCCCTCATAAACACGCCCGACTTCGACATCCGCTGTGATGAGATCAATCCGGCGACGCGCCTCATCGGCTGCCTCCTTGCTGGTGGCGGCGATGGTGATGGTGCCATCGTCGCTGATGTCGATATTGGTGCCAGTCTCCTTAGTCAGGGCCTGGATGGTCGCCCCACCCTTGCCGATCACTTCGCGGATCTTGTCCGGATTGATGCGGAAGGTGGTAAAGCGCGGGGCATGCTCAGACACATCTTCGCGCGCCTTGCTCAGGCCGGCATTCATGATGCCAAGGATGTGCAGGCGCCCTTCCTTGGCCTGCTTGAGGGCGACATCCATGATCTCACGGGTGATGCCGTTGATCTTGATGTCCATTTGCAAGGCGGTGATTCCTTGCTCGGTGCCCGCCACCTTGAAGTCCATATCGCCAAGATGGTCCTCATCCCCCAGGATGTCGGACAGTACGGCGAACTTGTCGCCCTCCTTAATCAGACCCATGGCGATGCCGGCCACCGGGGCCTTGAGTGGCACGCCGGCGTCCATCAAGGCCAAAGACGAGCCGCACACGGTGGCCATGGAGCTGGAACCGTTGGATTCAGTGATTTCTGAGACTACGCGAATGACGTAAGGGAACTGCTCCTGGCTTGGCAGTACGGCGCTGATGCCGCGCTTGGCGAGATTGCCGTGGCCGATCTCGCGGCGCTTGGGCGCACCAAAGCGACCAATCTCGCCCACGGAAAACGGCGGGAAATTGTAATGCAGCATGAACAGCTCCTTGCGCTCGCCCTCGATCGCATCGATCAGCTGGGCATCGCGTGCGGTGCCCAGGGTGGTGACCACCAGGGCCTGGGTCTCGCCGCGGGTGAACAGCGCCGAACCATGCACGCGCGGCAGGATGCCTGTTTTCACCGTGATCGGACGGATCCCCTTGGTATCGCGGCCATCGATGCGCGGTTCACCATTGATGATGCGGGTGCGGACGATCTCGGACTCCAAGGCAAACAGGATGTCACCGACCGTTTGGGCATCGCTGCGCGGAGTCTCGCCGCTGCAGAAATGTTCGATGGTCGCAGCGCGGATCTCACCGATACGGGCATAGCGCTGCTGTTTGACGGTGATACGGTAGGCCTCGGCTAGGTCTTTTTCGGCAAAGGCGCGGACCTCGGCACGCAGGGCCTCGTCCCGCGCCGGCGGCCGCCAGTCCCAGGGCTCGGCGCCCGCTTCGCGGGCGAAGTCGCTGATCGCCTGGATGGCGGTCTGCATCTGCTCGTGGCCGAAGACCACCGCACCGAGCATGACATCCTCGGGCAGCTCCTGCGCTTCGGACTCCACCATCAGCACCGCCTCGCGGGTGCCGGCGACAACAAGATCGAGCTTGGAGGTGGTCAAGGCATGGCGGCCCGGGTTGATGGTATATTCGCCGTTCTCGTAGCCCACACGGATGGCGCCGATCGGCCCCTGAAAGGGCACGCCGGAAAGGGCAAGGGCGGCCGAGGCCCCGAGCATGGCGGGGATGTCCGCCGGCATGTCCGGGTCGTTGGCATGCACCACGGCGATGATCTGCACTTCGTTGTAGAAGCCTTCCGGGAACAGCGGACGCAGGGGGCGGTCGATCAGGCGAGCCGTTAGGATCTCGTGCTCGGCCGGCTGGCCCTCACGCTTCTTAAAGCCGCCGGGAATGCGGCCGGTGGCATAGTAGCGTTCCTGGTAGTCGACGGTGAGGGGGAAGAAATCCTGTCCAGGACGCGCCTCTTTCTCTGCCACCACCGTGACGAGGACGACGGTGTCGCCCATGCGGACCAGGACGGCACCGCTGGCCTGGCGGGCGATCTCACCGGTTTCGAGCGTGACGGCATGGCCGCCGTACTGGAAGGTCTTGGTGGTGGGTTTGATCACGATAGGTTCCCTTGCGTACGAATGTTCGGGCCTGAAGGGGACCATCCTCTCCAGACCATAAATGTCATGAAGGCGCTGGATATTAGCCCAACGCCTTCAGGGGGGAGGTCACCCCTCCCCTCGCCTTCAATACCTGCGGTATGGATGCATGTTTGTCTGCAAATTATTTACGCAGACCCAGCTTGCCGATCAGCGCCTGGTAACGGTTGATGTCCTTGCGCTTGAGGTAGTCGAGCAGCTTGCGGCGCTGGTTGACCAAGCGGATCAGGCCACGGCGGGAGTGGTTGTCTTTCTTGTGGGTGACGAAGTGCTCGGTCAGTTGCTGAATACGGCTGGTGATGAGGGCTACCTGCACTTCAGTGGAGCCCGTGTCTTTGCTATCACGGCCGAATTCGGCAACGATCTTGGCTTTTTCTTCTGTGGTCATGGTCATTTGTTTACTCCAGGGTCAAAGTTGATAGAAACGCCCGTTTCGCAGATCACTCCACGAAAGGGTTAAAACAACACCTAGAAGGCTGCAAGCAGCCGCCTGGGTGCCACCCGCCCGTCGTCAAGGACTTCCCCCAGACCCAGGAAGAGGCCATCCGCCCCGTAGATTCGAAACCAGCCCTCAGGAGGTGCATGGGCGACAAACACGGGGTGACCGTGGCGGATGTGAAACGTGCTGTCGGCATCAAGCCGGATCGCCGGATAACCGGTCAGCGCGGAATCGGTTGGCAGGATAACACGATCGAGGGCCTCCTGCCCCTCCTCGGCGAGCTTTTGTAGCGCCTCGAAAGTGTACATCCGGGGATGGCCCATAAAAGGGCCAAGCCCGGTGCGACGCAGCATGGTCACGTGCGCCCCACAGCCCAGCGCCTCACCGATGTCCTCAATGAGGGTGCGCACATAGGCACCCTTGCTGCAGCGCAGGCTGAGGCACAGCTCACAGCCTTCAAGGCGGTCGACGACGATCCAGTCGAAGCGCACCCGGCGCGCCGTGCGCTCGACCTCGATCCCCTGGCGAGCGAGCTTATACAGGCGCTGGCCCTTGTGCTTGAGTGCGCTGTACATCGGTGGAACCTGGTCGATCTCGCCGACGAAGCCCGCGACCACGGCCTCAACCTGCGCAAGATCAAGCTTTGGTACCGGACGTTCCTCGATCATCTCGCCATCCGCATCCGCAGTATCGGTGCGCTGGCCGAGCCGCGCGCAGACCGAATAACGCTTGTCAGCTTCGAGCAGCAGACCCGACACCCGGGTGGCCTTGCCAAAGCATACGGGAAGCAGGCCGGTAGCGAGTGGGTCAAGACTGCCGGTATGACCGGCCTTTTCCGCCTGAAACAGCCGCCTGACCTGTTGCAGGGCATGGTTGGAGGATATTCCCCTAGCCTTGTCCAGCAGGACAATGCCGTGCAAGGCGCGCCAGCTCTTTTTGCGTGGTGCGGTCAAGCACGGCCCTCGCTTTCGTCGTCGGCTGTGGCCTCGTTCCCTCCGCCCGCGTCCTCGCCACGCAGGGCCGCATCGCGCGCGAGTGCGGCGGAGATCACCGCACTCATGTGCGCACCGCGCTCAATGGATTCGTCATAGACGAAGTGCAGTTGCGGCGTGATACGCAGGCGCATCAGGCGGCCGAGAAGACTGCGCAGGTGAGGTGCGGCCCCACCGAGCACTTCCAGGGCCACGGTCTTCTGCTCCGGATCCATGGTGGTGAAGAAGACCTTAGCATGCGACAGGTCCGGTGAAACCCGCACCGCGGTCAAGGTCAACATGCCAAGGCGCATGTCACGCACCTCATGACGGATGAGCTGGGCCAGCTCGCGCTGGATCTGGTCGGCAACGCGCTGATGGCGC
>JARJMX020000058.1 GCA_029335925.2 Gammaproteobacteria bacterium | reverse complement strand
AGGCGCGAACTGGGCGGCGCAACAGACCGCGTACTCGCCCTTCCTGCCCAGCGCGGCGTTGGACCCTGTATTGGAGGCATCCTGAGCGAGGATACCGATGCCGACGATGGAGGCGTCGCTCAGCCACGCAGCACGATTGAGGTTGCGCAGGTAGTCGGCCACTCGCGCGGCGGTATCGCTGATGCCGTTGATTTCAAGCAACTTATCATCCTTAAGAGCAACCTTGGTCAGGATAATGCCCTCTGGGACAGTGCGCGCAATCTCATCGAAGGCGTGCACCACGTGAGAGCGGTTCTGCTGCAGGCGCTCAATCACTTCCATGCGGGCCACCAGGTTGGCGCGAGTTTCCTTGAGCGCCTTGATCTCTGCGATCTGTTGGTCGAAGTCGGCGATGGTTTGGGTCAGGAAGGCGTTGCGCTGTTCTTGATCGTCAATCTGGCCCTGCACGACCACATGGCCAAGGATGACACCGCCAAGCGCCAAGGCGAAGGCCAGCCCTGCGTGTTGGATAAAAGCGCGTTGGCGCTGCTTGCGCAGCTTTTCTCGCCAGGGGAGTAAGTTGATGCGCGGCATTAGTCGAAACCCCTCAGGGCCAGGCCACAGGCGATCAGCATGGCTGTGGCGTCCTCGTTGATGACGCGGCTTGCGACCCGCGGTGCGCGGCTCATGCCGATGAACGGGTTGGCGGTCGTGGTTTCGACCCCCGTGCTGTGGGCGACGCGCTCATTCAGCTCCTGCATCGCGGCGACGCCCCCGCCCAGCAGAATCCGCATGACATGAACGTTCGGATGAGCAGCATAGAAGAATTGCAGGAACCGGTTAAGTTGCTGGGTGGTCAGTTCGAGAAAAGGCTCGAGGACTTCCTCCACATAACTCTCGGGCAATCCACCCTGGCGCTTGGCGCGGCTGGCTTCGGCATGAGTCATCTGGTAGCGGCGCATGATTTCGTCCGTGTGCTGGCGGCCGCCGAAGGGGTGTTCCCGCGTGTAGATCATCTTGCCCTGATGGAACACGGAAAGGCTCGTGACCGTGGAGCCAATGTCGAACAAGGCGACCGCCATCTCAGGGGTGATGTCCGTAAGTCTGGGGGCCAGCAGCTCAAGATAGGCGTTTTCCAGCGCAAATGGCTCGATGTCGACGATCTCCACTTGCAGTCCGCCCAGTTCCGCGGCCGCAACCCGGGATTCGAGGTTTTCGGAACGGGTGGCGGCGAGTAGGACATCTATGGTGCCGGGGTTACCGGGGGTCGGGCCGAGCACCTGGAAGTCGAGGTTGATCTCCTCAAGCGGGAAAGGAATATGCTGGTCTGCCTCCATGCGGATCTGTGTTTCCAGCTCCATTTCGCTCAGACCGGCGGGCAAGGTGACCACCTTGGATACGGCGACGGATCCGGGAACGGCAATGGCGGCGCACTTGGACCGGGTGCCAGAATCCTTGACCGCCTTGCGGATTGCGGTGCCAACGGCCTCCGGGTCCATGATGGCTTTGTCCTGAATGGCGCGCTCGGGCAGGGGCTCGATGGCCATGGCTTCGACACGGTAGGCATCGCGGGTTCGGCTGAGTTCGACCAGCTTGACCGCGGTCGAGCTAATATCCAGCCCGAGCAAGGGTTGTTTTTGGCTTCGGCGAAACACGGTGGCTTTCCTCTATCGCACCCTTTTGCGTTATTGTGTGCTGCGGCTTGATCAAGGTCGCAAAGGATGCGTTGGCCTTGATTCAAACGATCTATCCTTCTGCCCCAAAGTCATGCGCGCCGGATGGCCCGGATACTTATGAACTTTCTAAAGCTTCTTTTCAAGTCCATTTTTTATCTCGTTGTTCTTTTTGCATTCCTTGCGCTTGGTGCGTGGGGGGTGGCGTACCATGTTTATAGTGAGGAATTGCCTGATGTCAACGCCCTGCGGGACATCCAGTACCAGGTCCCGTTACGGATTTATGACCGCCATGGGGGGTTGATCGCGGAGTTCGGCGAGAAACGACGCATTCCCGTCTCAATCGACCAAATACCTGAATTGGTTGAAAAAGCCTTCCTTGCTGCGGAGGACGACCGCTTCTATCAACATCCGGGTGTGGACTTGCAGGGGCTGTTCCGTGCCGGGTGGGAGCTGTTGCGTACAGGCCACAAGGGGCAGGGCGGAAGCACCATCACCATGCAGGTGGCGCGCAATTTCTTCCTCAGCAGTGAGAAGACCTACAGCCGTAAGTTCAGGGAGATCCTTCTTGCGGTTAAGATTGAGCGCGAGCTGACCAAGCGCCAGATCCTGGAACTCTATTTGAACAAGATCTATCTTGGCAATCGGGCCTACGGTGTCGCGGCAGCGGCCTCGATCTATTACAACAAGCCGCTCGACGCGCTCACCCCCGCCGAGGCGGCGATGCTGGCGGGTCTGCCTAAGGCCCCCTCCAAGTTCAATCCGGTGGTTAATCCCGAGCGGGCCAAGATCCGCCGGGATTACATCCTTGGCCGGATGGGCGAACTGGGCTGGCTGACCGAGGAGCAGGTGAAGGCAGCCCAGCTGGAGCCGGTGCAGACCACGCTGTTCCTTGGGGCTGAATCCGAGGTTAGTGCCCCGTATGTGGCCGAGATGGTCCGCGCGCGCATGGTGGAGCAGTTTGGCGAGGCAGCCTACGAGATGGGTTTGCGTGTTTACACCACCCTGGATCCCGAGCTGCAGCGTACGGCGAGCCTTGCCTTGCGCAACGCTTTGCTCGATTACGATCGCCGACATGGCTGGCGTGGGGCGGAAGGCCGTGTTGAATTCCCGGTGGGGGATGTCGAGGCGGCGGCCAGTCATGCGCGTGCTCAGCGACTGGTGGAGGGGCTTATCGCTGCGGTCGTGCTGGAGGTGGAGGCAAGGCAGGCCACCGTGGTGGATGGGCAAGGGCGGCGGCATGTGCTGGATCTTGAATCCCTGCAGTGGGCGCGTCCCTATCTTAGCGAGGATGCGATGGGGCCCCGTCCGAAATCAGTGGCCGAAGTGCTCTCTCCGGGCGACATCGTGCGTCTTCGCCAGGGGGAAAAAGGTTACACCCTTGCGCAACTGCCTCAGGTAGAAGGAGCTTTCGTCGCCTTCGATAGCACGAGTGGTGCCTTGCTGGCCCTCGAGGGAGGATACGACTTCAGCCTCAGCAAATTCAACCGAGTCACTCAGGCCCAACGCCAGCCGGGTTCGTCCTTCAAGCCCTTTCTCTATTCCGCGGCGCTGGAGAACGGCTTCACTCTGGCGAGTGTGATCAGTGACGACCCCCGGGTTTACGAGAAGGCTGCGGCCAACAAGAAAGACTGGCAACCGCAGAACTACGGGGGGAAATTCTACGGACCGACCCGCTTGCATGAGGCCTTGGTGCGTTCGCAGAATCTGGTCTCGGTACGGCTCATGGAGGCGATCACCCCTGAAGTGGTGCTGCGTCACGCCAAGTCCTTCGGGCTGCCGGTGGGGCAGTGGCAGCCCACACTCTCGCTGGCTCTTGGCAGCTATGCTCTCACCCCTTGGGAGTTGACCGCAGCCTATATGGTGTTTGCCAACGGCGGCTACCGGGTCGAGCCTTATTTTATCCAACGTGTCGAAGACCTCAGGGGGAATGTCCTGTTCGAGGCGGTGCCGCAGCACTTCTGCGATAATGAGCTCGCATTCTTGCCCAAGGGGGCGGGACAGCTCCGAGAGAAAAGAGTGAGTCCGACGACCCTCCCCTCTGGTCGACGTTGCCAACCGGGGGTTTTGGGCCAGGCGCCGCGCGTGATCTCGCCGGAGAATGCTTGGCTTGTGCAGGTCATGCTGCGTGATGTGGTGAAGCGCGGTACCGCAGCCTCGGCCGGTCGGGCGCTCAAGCGGCCAGATATCGGTGGCAAGACCGGGACCACCAATGACCAGCGCGATGCCTGGTTCAGTGGCTTTGGTCCAGGCGTCGTGGCCACAGCGTGGGTGGGATTCGACGACTACCGCCCGCTCGGCAGAATGGAAACCGGCGGCAAGGTTGCCGTGCCGATGTGGGTTGATTTCATGCAGGTGGCCTTGAAGGACCGGCCGGTGCAAGAGTTGAAACCTCCGCCGGGGATCATCACCGCCAGCATCGATCCTGGGACCGGTCAGATCGTCCCTTCGGGCACACCCGGCGCAATCATCGAGTATTTTGACGTCCGTTATCCGCAGGTGACCACCGCCGTCATGCCTGAATACCTTCCTTCCCAGGCCATTTCCGAGGCGATCGGGGATCGTCAGATGGTCGAAGAGTTGTTCTGATGGACCGACGTACGCAGTGGGCCGAGCAGGCTGCGAGGCTGATGGCCGAGGGGCAGGGGTTGGATTGTGAGTCGGCCAAGCGTAAGGCCGCGGCCAAAATCGGCTGTGTTCCTGGGCGGGACGAACCCTCGTGCGATGAGGTGGAGGAGCAGTTGCGCGGTTATCAGCACTTATTCCGTCCCCATCAGCCTAAGGTGCTGCGGCGGCTGCGCCAGGAGGCTGTCAAGGCCATGCGCTTTCTGAAAGATTTCGAGCCGCGCCTGGTGGGTTCTGTGCTATCCGGTACGGCGGACCACAACAGCCCCATCACCCTGCACCTGTTCGCGGATACGCCGGAGCAGGTCATGTTTCATCTTCTGAACGCTAACATGCCTTTTCGCGAGGGGCAGCGCAACCTGCGTTACCGGGACGGCTCGGTCAGGTCGTATCCCCTGTTCTCGTTCCTGGCGGGCGGGCAGGCTGTGGATCTGGTCGTCATGCCGCGCACAGCCCTGCGTGCGTGGCCGGGGGGGTACGGTGGGGGGGGGGCGAGGCAGCGGGCGCGCCGCCGTCACGGGGAGCGCCGGCTTCCGGCGCGGGGGGACGGGGCGGGGCGGGCGGGGCAGCAGGCCGCGGGGGGGACGGCGGGGCTGAGGGG
>JARJMX020000051.1 GCA_029335925.2 Gammaproteobacteria bacterium | reverse complement strand
GGGCTGGACCTTGTGCTGCAGGCGGCGGATGAGGTGCTTGCCATGCCGGTGCAACTGGCCGTGCTTGGCAGCGGAGACAAGGCTCTCGAATGGGGTTTCACGGAACTGGCAGCACGTCACCCCGGGCGCGTGAGTGTCCGCCTCGGTTACAACGAGGGGCTGGCCCATCGCATCGAGGCCGGCAGCGACGTGTTTCTGATGCCCTCACGCTTCGAGCCCTGCGGGCTGAACCAGATGTACAGCCTGCGTTATGGCACCCTGCCGATCGTGCACGGTGTCGGCGGCCTCAACGACACCGTCGTCGACATCACTCAGGAGACCCTCGCGAACGGGACGGCCAACGGGATTGTCATGCGCCATCTCGACGCCCCGGCGATCATCTGGGCGGTAGGACAGGCGCTCCACCATTTCCGTGACAAGGCGCACTGGCAGGCCCTTCAGCGCGCGGGCATGAGCTGCGACTTCAGCTGGGAGAAAAGTGCCGGCCAGTATCTTGAGCTGTATCGGCAAATGTTGGCGGAGCAGAGCGCGAAAGGCTAACAAAGCCCTCTTGAACATCAGGACAGTTCGCCGATCTCGACGCGGATCGCCTCAAGCGCCGCCTGCGGATCGTCCGCACGGGTGATCGGACGACCCACCACCAGATGACTCGCCCCGAGAGCGATCGCCTCGCCCGGCGTCACCACCCGGCGCTGGTCGCCAACATCGCTCCCGCGCGGACGCACGCCCGGAGTGACCAGCAGGCCACGCGGTCCCCACATGCGCCGAAGCTCGTTGGCCTCCCGTGCCGAACACACCACCCCATCCAGGCCGCACTGGCGCGCCAGGCCCGCCAGGTGCTCGACGTGATGGGCGGGGCTGCCCAAAAGGCCGATCTCGTGCAGATCCTCCTCGTCCATGCTGGTCAGCACGGTGACCGCGATCAGGTGCGGGCGGTGCTGCCTGCCCTCCAGGGCCTCGCGCGCGGCCTCCATCATACGCCGCCCACCGAGGGCATGCACGTTCACCATCCACACGCCGAGGGAGGCGGCGGCCTTTACCGCCTGCGCCACAGTGTTGGGGATGTCGTGAAACTTGAGATCGAGAAAGACCTCGAAGCCGAGCTGCTGCAACCGCTCGACCACCGCGGGGCCTGCGAGGGTGAACAGTTCCTTGCCCACCTTGAGCCGACAGCCGCGGGGGTCGAGCTGCTGCGCCAAGGCGATGGCCTCCGCAGGATGGGCATAGTCGAGGGCAACAACAATACGGGAATCGGTGAAGTCCATGACGGGGAATGTCCTCAAGCAGTCCGGAATAAGTAACCTTTGCAGGCGCGGGATCACCGGCAGCCTGCACCTGCATGCGCCGAACTTGGAGGTAGCCTTTGCAGGCGCGGGATCAGCCTCACAGTTTACCAGCTCCAAGCATCGCCTCCGGAAGGCACGACAGCAAGGAAAACGACTCCCGTGTCCCGGAAAACGACGAAAAGAAAAGGCCCCCGAGAACGGGGGCCTTGATGATGGAGCCAGGCAGCAAGGTCAGAAGACCTCAGTCTTCGTCCATAGCATCGTCATGTCTTGCTTTGCTTTGGGCAGACAGACCATTGACCTGCAGACGAAGATCCTTGCCAGGCTTGAAGTGCGGAACGTATTTGCCCTCCAGGATCACCTGTTCGCCGGTCTTGGGATTGCGTCCCTGACGCGGACGACGGTAATGCAGGGTGAAGCTGCCAAAACCACGCACCTCAATGCGCTCGCCCATGGCCAGCGCCGAGCCCATCTGCTCCAGGATACACTTGACCGCCATCTCGACATCACGAGGCGGGAGGTGCTCCTGTCGTCGGGCCAGGAGTTCGATCAACTCGGACTTCGTCATGTCCCATAAGCTTAGGCGTGCATGGATAGGAAGCGCGCACCCAAGAGAGGGTGCACGCGGACGGCAGGGCGAGTCTTACTCGCTGCGCGCGAGCTGCTCCTTGAGCAAATCGCCCAAGGTCGGGGCGGCGGCCATGGCGGCACGGCTGTACTCGCTCATCACTTCGGCCTCTTCCTGGCTGTCCTTGGCCTTGATCGATAGGGAGATGGTGCGGTTCTTACGGTCAATACCGACGAACTTGGCCTCGATCTTCTCGCCGACCTTCAGCACGCTGCGGGCATCTTCCACCCGATCACGAGAGATGTCTGAGGCGCGGATGTAACCCTCGACACCGTCAGCCAGCTGCACGGTCGCACCCTTAGCATCGACGTCCACGATGGTCCCCTTGACGATGCTGCCTTTTGGATGATCGGCCACATAGGTGGTGAATGGATCATTCTCGAGCTGCTTGAGGCCCAGAGAGATGCGCTCGCGCTCCGGATCGATGGCGATGATGACGGCCTCGACCTCGTCGCCCTTCTTGAAGCGACGCACGGCCTCCTCGCCCGGCTCGTTCCAGGAGATGTCGGAGAGGTGGATCAGGCCATCGATACCGCCTTCCAGGCCCACGAATACACCGAAGTCGGTGATGGACTTGATCTGGCCGACCACGCGATCGCCCTTCTGATGGGTGGCGGCGAAATCCTCCCAGGGGTTCGGCTTGCACTGCTTCATCCCGAGCGAGATACGGCGGCGTTCTTCGTCGATGTCGAGGATCATCACCTCGACCTCGTCGCCCACAGATACGACCTTAGCTGGGTTGACGTTCTTATTGGTCCAGTCCATCTCAGAGACGTGCACCAGACCCTCAATACCATCCTCAATTTCGACAAAGCAACCGTAATCGGTGATGTTGGTGACCTTGCCGAACAGACGGGTGCCGACCGGATTGCGGCGGGCCAGATCCGCCCAAGGATCAGCGCCCAGTTGCTTGAGGCCGAGGGAGACGCGGTTACGCTCGCGGTCGAACTTGAGTACGCGCACCTCAATCTCGTCGCCGATGTTGACCACCTCGGACGGGTGCTTGACGCGTTTCCACGCCATGTCAGTGATGTGCAGTAGGCCGTCGATGCCGCCGAGGTCGATGAACGCACCGTAGTCGGTAAGGTTCTTGACGATGCCCTTGACCATCTGGCCTTCCTGCAGGCTCTCCAGCAGGGCCTCGCGCTCGGCACTGTATTCCTGCTCAACCACCGCACGGCGGGAGACGACCACATTGTTGCGCTTCTGATCCAGCTTGATCAGCTTGAACTCGATGTCCTTGCCTTCGAGGAAGGTGGTGTCGCGGATCGGACGCACGTCAACCAAGGAGCCGGGGAGGAAGGCGCGGATCTCACCAATGTCGACGGTGAAGCCACCCTTAACCTTACCGGTGATGCGGCCGGTGATGATTTCGTTGTTCTCGAAGGCCTTCTCCAGCTGGATCCAGGCCTGCGCACGCTTGGCGTCATCACGGGACATCTGGGTTGCGCCAAAGCCATCTTCGAGGGCCTTGAGCGCCACTTCCACTACGTCGCCAACCTTGACGGTGATGTTGCCGTTCTCGTCCTTGAACTGCTCGGCGGGAATCATACCTTCGGTCTTCAGACCGGCGTTGACGACGACGAAGTCGGGACGGACTTCAACCACGGTGCCGTGGACAATCATGCCCGGCTTCATGGGAGTGGTCTTGAGGCTTTCCTCGAAGAGTTGGGCGAAACTTTCAGTCATGTTGGGTTAGAGGTTGTCTAGGGTTTCGCATGCCTTGAACGTCCGTGTCGGCATGGTCAAACAAAAAACCCGCGCGCCTGCCTGCACGCGGGGCCGTGGGATGGCTGCAAGAAGAGGTCGGGCTTGAATCAGCGACCCAACCGGCCGAGGCACTCGGCAAGTACTTGCTCCACCGTCAAATAGCTCGAGTCGATCACATAGGCGTCTTCAGCAGGCTTGAGCGGCGCCACTGGAGGCTGCTTGTCGCGGGCATCGCGCTGACGGATGTCCTCGATAATTTGGCTTAGGTTAGCATCAAGACCCTTGTCTGTCAACTGCTTATAGCGCCGCTCGCCGCGCACTTCGGCGCGGGCATCTAGGTAGATCTTGACGAGGGCGTCCGGGAATACCAGCGTGCCCATGTCCCGCCCGTCCGCCACCAGTCCCGGTGGCTGGGCGAAGCGGCGCTGCCGGGCGAGCAGGGCGTGCCGCACCGCGGGGTG